>JAIRZR010000112.1 GCA_031267155.1 Prevotellaceae bacterium
TTTCCGCAATGCACTGGTTCGGGCTAACTATGAGGACTTGTTACGGGATATTCATAGAACCGATATATATCTTATTCGATTTCTTTCAAATTTACTTCTGAAAGAAAATAATATTCTCAGGAACAGAGAATTAAATGTAAATTTTATTGTGTCTGAAAATGTACCCGATATGTCAGATGTAAATGACACCGTAAGCAATGAAAAGTTCCCTGTAATCGGGAAAAAGTTCCTTGTAAATAATAAAAAGTTCCCTGTAACTGGATTAGAAATATTGAGTCTCATAGAAAAGAATCCAAATATTACAATTATAGAATTATCAAAACAGTTAAATATATCAGATAGAACGGTAAAAAACAATCTGAATAAATTCAAAAATGCAGGTATTATTTCCCGTGTCGGCTCTGACAAAACAGGAAGCTGGAAAATCTTAAAGAAAGGAGGTAACGAATGAATAAAATAGAAAAATCAATGACCGAACTCTGCCCTAATGGAGTGGAGTTTAAATCAGGATGCGGAGACAACAGTATGAATATTACAGAAATAAATTATTAACTTTTAAGGGAATAGCATAATGAATAAAATGAAATTATTTGAAAATAAGCAAATTCGCACAATATGGAACGAAGACACCGAAGAATGGTATTTCGCCAT
This sequence comes from Prevotellaceae bacterium, assembly GCA_031267155.1. GTDB lineage: Bacteria > Bacteroidota > Bacteroidia > Bacteroidales > UBA932 > JAIRLF01. Next base: position 652 of record JAIRZR010000112.1, read on the forward strand.
TATGGATGTGATTGCTGTATTGACAGACAGTCCAGAGCCAAGAAAATATTGGAGTGTATTAAAAACACGCTTAAAAAAAGAAGGCGTTGAGTTGACTACAATTTGTAGTCAACTGAAAATGCCTGCCTCTGACGGAAAAAAATTATTTGACTGATGTAGCCAATGAAACACAGTTATTCCGTCTTATTCAATCTATTCCTTCGCCAAAGGCGGAGCCGTTCAAACAATGGATGGCACATGACGATTTGGACAAAAGGTTTCGATCTTTTCAGAGCTTCGAACCCCTGTCCTTATGTCGGTTCTAAATATTTTTCAAGTATCATGCATTCAGATTCTCACAGCGTCTCAGAATAATGTTTCGCCTTATATTTCCAGTACCGGGGCGGCGAATTTTTCCAGCGCGAACACCCAGTTTTCAGGCAGAATAAAGGATGTACTTTCGTCGATATTGAACGTTGACATTACGGAGCGGCTTTTGAGTTTCAACTCATTTCTCGTTCCTGTAATCAACTGTATCATTGCGATACTTTTCTCGCCGATTTTATCGATTTGGGTATGCACAGCCAATTCGTCTCCCATGAAGGAGGGCTTCAAAAAATCGGTTTCGATATGAACCACGACCAAGCGTTCTATTCCCGACAGAAAATCGATTCCGGGAATCTGATTAAGATAATCCACTCTTCCGCAATCCAGATACTCATTATACACAGAATTATTGACATGTCCGAATCCGTCGATGTCATTGAACCTCATCTGTATTGGTGTTACAACTGTTCTCATGTGAAATATTTACCTATTTTATTAACCATTTGTGGCAAAGAAAAAACAACGACCCTGTCGTATGATTTGATTTCCGTTTCTCCCGTAACTATGTGAGCCTGCGCTCCTCTTACGATTCCTCCGAGAATGGCGGTTTTGGGGAAATGAAGATTTCTGACCTTTGTTCGCGTAACCGGCGAATTGGGTTTAGCTATAAATTCAAGAATTTCAGCATTGGAACCCGTCAGATATTTGATACTCTGAACATCCGAATCGATAGTATAGCGGAAAATCCGTCCTGCGGCAATAAGTTTCTTATTTATGACAGTATCTATACCGACGCTTTCGGCAAGTTTTATATAATCAATATTTTCTATTTCGGCAATAGTTTTTTTAACGCCGGCTTTTTTCGCTGCCAGACATGCAAGGATATTGGTTTCGGAACTTGGCGTAAGCGCCACAACAGCATCCATATTAGCCAAATCCTCCTCTTTCATAACGTCCGTATTCCTGATATCGGCATTTATAATAAGCGTATTTTTCAGATCGCCGGCTAATTCCAGACTTTTTTCCCGGTTCGAATCTATCAGCTTGATATTGATTTTACCCTCCAGTTCCCTCGCAAGCATCACTCCGATAGGGCTTCCGCCGAATATCATCAGATTGTTTACATCGATATTCGTTTTGCCCGTATATTTCAACACTTCGGAAATACCTTTCTGATTGGAAATGACATAAACCATATCGTGCAGTTTAAACTCCTCATTATTATCCGGAATAATCACCTCACTTTCACGGTTTATGGCTATCGTTCTGTAGTTTATTGCAGAATACCGGTTGGTTAAATCCTTGAGGGAATGACCGACGACCGGCGCTCCGTCGTCGAGTTTTGTAACCACAATCTGCAGTTTTCCGCCCGAAAAATCAATATATTCGGTAGTGCCTGTCTGTCGCAGAAGGTCGCCGATAGCTTTTGCCGCTATTTTTTCGGGATACAGCAAATGATCTATGCCGATGTCCGTAAAAATGTCCTTATTTTCAGGCGTAAGGTACTCGTCGTTATTGATTCTGGCAATCACCTTTTTTGCTCCGATATGTTTTGCAAGTATGGCGCTGGTGATGTTCATGTCCTGCTCTTCCGAGGGATTTACCGCGATAAAAAGATCAGCCTTGTCCACACCCGCCTTCAGGAGAGTCGAAATGGAGGTCGAGTTTCCTTCGACAGCGACAAAATCCGCCGCTTCCGAAAGGTTCTTGATTCGGTCTTCCACCGGGTCTATCACGACGATGTCATGATCTCCATTCGCCAGCATTTTTGTCAAATGCGAACCGACTTCCCCTATTCCTGCAATAACTACCTTCATTTACTAAAATATTTCGGCGCAAAATTATAAAATAATTGTGAATAATTGGTTTTTGAAAGCAGGGGATAATTCTTTTCATGAGGCGCTATGAAAAAATGCCTGGCTTTTGACTGCCTGAAAGTCTTGTGAACCAAAGACAGTATGGACACGAACAGCCTTTTGCCTGAATCGAAAAATATTTTTTCCCGGCAGCAGAAGATATATTTTTAATGAACAAAAATCGGGATCACGAACACGATGCTCCCGCGAAACTGCAGGGGACTTTTGCAGACCGGATTTATATAATTGCCTTCAGGAGGCCACTTAATCAGGAAACGAGGGGTCATTCTTTGACAAACAAATCGTTCAATTCTGTACTTACCGGTTCTGTGCTGATTGGGCGGAATATATTTTGAATATGACTCCCACACAGTATGGAACCTTTTTTATTTATAGAACCTCAAAAAAATAATCCTTCAATAAATATAAATTGTATATTTGTAACTTAAATTTAAGAAACAGATTTCATACAAAGTAACTGGTAATGAGTAAAACATATTAAATTAAAATGAGAAAAAATTTGCTGAAATTAATGATATCCACAATTGAAACACTGATATGGCATGAATAAAAGGATAATCAGTTTAACATTAAAAGCGCTTGCCGGACTGTTTATTATTGCGGTACTGGCGGCGGGTTTTGTGATTTGGAGGACGAATGGCAAAGTGGAAATAAAATTCGATATCCACATGAACAGCGAAGCGATTTACTTTTCGACATACGCCGAGCCGCCTCAGTTTGCCATCTGGCTGGAAAACCCGAAAAACGGAGACCTCAAACAGGTTTTCGTAACCTATCGCGCCGGTCGCGGCGACTGGGAAGGCAAATCGGACGTGCCGGTTGCCGTGCCTCACTGGACTACGCTGTTCCATGACCGCAGGGGCGAAAAAATCGACGGAGTATCCGGAGCTACGCCAAAGGAGGAATCGTTTGTTTTGCAGGTAGAAGTCAGTCCGGATTCGGAATGGATATGCTGGCTCGAGATGAATCTTGCGGGCGATTACAACGAGTATTATCCACAGTTTAACCGCCTTACATTACAGGAAGACGAGTTTTCGTGCGGACAGCCGGCGCTGCTCTACAGGGCGGACATCAAAGCCGAGCGCGGAAACAACTATTCCCCGAAACTCGCCGGCATGTCGCTGTGGGACAATGGAGAAAACACTCTTGCTCCCGTTGATTCCACAATCACCACGGCTCAAAATGTTTTCGACGCCATAACCGTCAGCATAGTGAAGCCAAAACCCAGAATTTTCAGGAAAAATGTTAAACAGCAGAATGTTTTAAAATAATAAATAAAAGTAGTATGAATAAAGTAAAACTCGGTAAATCGAACATCGAAGTGTCGGCAATGACTGTCGGCTGCTGGCCCTTTGGGGGCGGCGAATATTGGGGCGAACAGTCCCAGAAAGACGTGGACGATGTTGTGCGCGCCGCTCTTGATTTGGGCGTGAACACATTCGATACTGCGGAAATGTATAACGGCGGCGAGAGCGAGCGTTCTCTCGGCAAGGCTCTTAAAGGACACAGGGACAGGGCTGTCGTGATCTCGAAAATCGGCCCCTCGAACTGCCACAACGTGCGCAGACACTGCGTCGAAAGCCTGCAGCGGCTTGACATGGATTATCTTGACGTGTATATGCTTCACTGGCCCATCAACAAGCTGGCGGTCGAGCATTTCACTTCCGACCAGAGCATAATCGAAGCGCCGCCCACTGTCGAGGAAGCATACGCACAGCTCGACGAACTGAAAAGGGAAGGACTGATACGCTCAATCGGCATGAGCAATTTCGGACGTACACAAATGGAAGAAGTTGTCCGTACCGGCGTGCAGATTGACGTTAACGAAATGTCCTACAACATTGTTTCACGCGCCATCGAAGCCGAAATCGCGCCCTACTGCCTCGAAAACAGCATCAGCATCATCGGTTCAATGGGACTGCAGCAGGGACTGCTCGCTGGAATATACAAAACGCCGGAGGATGTGCCTCCCCATCAGGCACATTCGCGTCATTATCCCGATTTCCGGGGAGCAGGAACATCGCGCCACGGAGAAGCCGGAGCGGAAAAGGAAATGTTCGAAGCGCTGAACGAACTGCGCGAAATCGCCGCCGGCCTCAATATCCACATCGCACAGCTTGCAATTGCATGGATATTGAAAAAACCGTTTATGGCGTCGACTCTGGTGGGATCGCGCAATATAAATGAGTTGAAAATGAATGTGGAGGCCTGTTCGCTTGAAATTTCGGACGAAACGGAAAAACTGATCGACAAAATCAGCCAGCCGGTACTTGATATTCTGGGCAACAACCCCGATTATTACGAACATTCGTCTAAAAGCCGGATATTTTAATATTTAGCAATTATACATCAATACATGAAAAGTCGCCATTGGGATTCAGTTCTCCCGGTTTCCGGAAAATCTTATGGAAAAAGTCCGGAAAGGCGCTTTTTGTGTCTTGAAAAAGTTTCCAAAGGAGTTCCCATTTCCGAAAAAGGAGCTCCTATTTCCAAAAAAGGAGTTCCTATTTCCAAAAAAGGAGTTCCCATTTCCGAAAAAGGAGTTCCTATTTCCGAAAAAGGTGTACCTATTTTCCAAAAAGGTGTACCTATCTCCGAAAAAGGAGCTCCTATTTCCAAAAAAGGAGTTCCCATTTTCCAAAAAGGAGGACAAATATTCTTTTTCCACATGCGGAAAATTCGTGTAATTATACTGCATTTGGACATTGCAGTATCTTATCCGCTGAAATATGTTTAACTAAAATATAATATAATTATGAAACTGACAGGATTTATTGGATCGATTATACTGGTTTGCAGCATAATCCCTGCTTCTGCCCAGACCGCGGCAAACAGTAGCCGTCCGGAATGGCAGAAAAAATATGATACGCGGGAGGTTCGCAAAATGTTCGCGAATCCTCCAATGTTTTATGCTCCCCATACATTCTGGTTTTGGGATGATACCATCAGAGATGAGCATTATGCGGCCTCAATGGCAAAGGAAATGTCGCGGCAGAGGCTGAATCCCGGATATGCCCATCCCCGTTCCGGGTTCAGCCGTTCCGTAACATCGCTGCCTCCCGAACAGTATCTTGCAAAACCTTGGTTCAGCAGTTTTGGCAACACACTGCAGGCGGCAAAGGAGAACGGAATGTCATTCGCCTACTGCGACGATTACAACTGGCCAAGCGGTCAGGCGGCGGGCAGAGTGCTGGAGCAGCATCCGGAGCTTGAGGCGAAGCATTTGGTCTGGACACGCTATGAAGTGAACGGCGGGACAGACGTCAGCTACAGTCCGGTCGATTTTGCCGTGGCGGGAAAGGTGATCGATAAAAAAATAGACTGTTCGTCCCTGGTGATCATCGGGGAAGGCGACAGCATCAGCTGGACTGCTCCGGAAGGGAACTGGGCAGTTTACACTTATGAGAAAAAACATCATCCCGGAGTTGACGGTGGAAAAGTGAATTATATAGACAACAAACTCATGGACGTGTTTATCCCGCTTGTTCACGAACAGTATGCAGGACATTTTGGCCGCGACATGGGGAAAACCATATCCGGAGTTTTCGTTGATAACGAAGGCGATTATGGCTGGCGAATGGCATGGTCGGAGTATTTTGCCCGGCAATACATGCTTAAAAAGGGACGCGATATACGCCTGTGGCTGCCCCTGCTGACCGAAGAAGACAGGGACGGGATTTATGTAAAAGCCCGGTATGACTGGTTTGATGTCGTGTCCGATGTTTATACCGAATGTTATATGGAGCCTCTGGTTACATGGCTGAAAAAGCGGAACATGTATTACATTTCGAATCTGTGGGAGGAATCCCTGATGCTGCAGACCGCTGCGGTGGGCGATTTGATGCGAACCACGCGCGCCGTAACAATGCCGGGCAACGACTGTCTTGAAATGAGATCGCAGGACGTGCACGATTTTAAGGAAGTGCAGTCTGTTGCCGAATTTGAAGACCGCCCTTTTATGAGTGAAATAATGGGAGTCGCAGGCTGGGAGCAGACGCCCGAACAGATGAAAATGACGGTCAATTCCGTTATTTCCTTTGGCATCAATCATGTTGTACCTCACGGGATTTACATGAACCGCAGGCTGGAGACGGTTCCGTTTCCTTCCGACTGGTTCACCGGTAATCCATACTGGCAATATCTGCACTGCTGGACGGACTTTACGCGCCGCGCATCTTTCGTTACACGTCAAAGCAGGCTGGTGGCTGACGTCCTTTTGATCCACCCGCTCGAGAGTGTCTGGGCATTCTCGGAAAACTGTTTCAGGGATGCGAAGGCAAAGGATCACTGGGACGAACGCGCGGTTAAGGTAAACAGTGTTTACTCGGACGCCATGAGAATGATGAACCGGGAAAACATAGACTTCCTGATAGGGGATAAATATTATCTGGAGAAGGGAAAGACGGGCTTTTCCGGCGAACAGGCGAAGATAACGGTCAACAGTCATGATTTTTATGCAATGGTCGTTCCGCCGCTTTATGTCATTTCCCGTTCTTCCTTTGGCAAAATCCTTGAGTTTGCAAAAAACGGAGGAACGGTTATTCTGCTGGGCGAACTTCCCCAGGGTTCTCCGGAATATGGCATGAACGATGCGCTTATCATGGAACAGGAAGACGCTTTGAGGAAACTGCCCGGCGTAATAGATCTTGCCGGGGAAGACAGGGTGCAGGAAGCAATGACAGCCGCCCTGAAAGCAAAACTGAAACCGCAGATATCACTCGAAAATGCCGGCAGGCTGTACACGGCTCACCGGACACTCGGCGATATGCATTTATACTGGCTTGCCAATAATACCGATACTGTGAAAAATTTTACAGCGCGCCTGAGAAACGGGGAAGGAATGGCGGAAATATGGAACTGCGAAACGGGACAGATACAGACAGTCCCTTCCGGCAGGGAGAACGGGTATAACAGGGTTTCGCTGACTTTAAATCCGTATGAGGGATACTGGCTTGCATTTAATCCCCGGAAAAAGGCGCTGAAAGGCGAACCGCCGGCAAATCCTTCGTCCCGGGAAACGGTTCTGGACGGGAAATGGATGCTTTCCTGTCCGGAACAGGATACTGTGGCCAAGACAACTGCAAAGGTACTTTATTCGGATGATCAGGATGTTGATGAAGGAAAGCTGCAGCCCGACTGTGACGATTCGGAATGGCAATACTATTCAAAACGCGCTAATCTGAAGGACTATCACGCTTACTGGAGAATGAACGTACCTGTCGGAGCAAAGTCCGTGGTTTTGCCGGCGTACATGTCCGGCAGGGATATATGGATCGACGGTAAAAAGCTGAGAGTGTCCGACACTCTCATTCGTCTGCCGTCCGGCGCACGCCTGCTGGGATTTGTGATGAATCTGGAGGAACAGAAATCTGTCCCGGCTCCTTTCAGATTTCTGGTGGAACCGGCGGAAATTCCCGGACTGCAGTCATGGTACGCGTGCGGATTGCAGCAATATACCGGATATGTGGACTACGAAACGACAGTTACGCTGGATAATCTTTCAGCAAAAATGTCAATTGATTTGGGAAAAGTGAAATATGTTGCAGAAGTCTTTATAAACAGACAGTCTGCCGGCGCCCGCTTATGGTTCCCGTTTACTTTCGATATTTCCGGCAAGTTAAAACGTGGAGAAAATAAAATCAGAATAAGAGTCGGCAATCTCATAACCAACAGGATGTGGATGGAAGACGATATGAACAAACTCCGCCTCTGGCGATGGCATGGAATCGTTCCCGATATGAACCTGTTCGATTCGGGAATATCCGGACCGGTCAGGATAATCTATTATTAGGCATCGCGATATCATTTCAGCCGCGCGGCAAAAGGGATTCCGTCATCAGTAAGACCTTCGATCCGGATTTTCCCGGAAGCTTGCTGCCGGGGATTGTAGTAAACGAGTATTTCTCCGCTGTCTCCGGTTCTGATGTTTGGATTCCAGTAATAAGCTCCAAAATGATTTTGGGATTGAGTTATATTACTGAACCTGGGTTTATAGAATGTCCGTGCATGGTGGTATCCCTGCATGGCGTAAGTCAGGGCGCTGTGATTAACGGGTTCGTATGTGAAATAATGCTGAACTAAATTGGAATCCCAGGACATCGGTATGGACACCAGTGTTCTTGTTGGATAATGCTGAACTGTGAACTTTGACTGTTTTGCATAAACATTGACCGTATATATTGGTATGGCATCTCCGTTCCAGTCAAATTCATGCCTTCTGTGGATTGTTATGCGCTCAACCTCTTTCATTGATATTTTTGACGGGGGTACCCGATTGTCCATGCGCTTACCGTTTCTGTCAAAATAGCTGTAATCAAAAATACCTCCAGAGAATTGCGCCTTTCCGCCTATATACAATTCCAAAGACTTCCAGTCTTCATCTCTGGGAGTTATTTCCCTGTCGTGTATTAAGTAATCGTGCTTATTCAGTTTGCTGCCGACAATTACTACGGGATCAAGTACAGCGGTATCGCTCAGCTTATAGTCTTTTGATCCGGATGATTCCGTTTCGAAAAGATATTTCGCCGTATCGATTTTGTAATGAGTCCATACTGTCACGGGAAACCGGTCTTCGGTCATGCATAAGGGATTGACAAATATTTCTCCCGTCTTCCTGTTTTTCTCCGATTTTGCATTGATGAACATATACTGATCGCCGTAGAAATCAACATAACCAAGCTCATATTTTCCCGACGAGTCGGTTTTGGCAAATCTC
>JAIRZR010000238.1 GCA_031267155.1 Prevotellaceae bacterium
CGCGGTATCTTCGTTTTTACATTTCATCCCTGACGGGATTCTTACCGATTTTCGACTGTTTTCTACCGATATTTCATCCCTGACGGGATTTTTTGTCGCATCAATAATCTGCTTCATATCAGTCGTTTGCGATGTTGTTATATGAAAGATATTCAATGAACATTTTTGACATTATTGAGACCCTTTTTAATTGACCGCCGAACTTTTTAACTGTTCGCTTCCCAATTTCTCTTCGGACGTCCGATAACGAAACGTTTTTTTCAATTACAGGATTTTTGTAGTACACCCACTTTCATATCCAAAAAGTAACCGGAAAAGGGAATCCCAATTCCGGTTTAATTAAATTATTAAATAATTATTTATGAAGATAGAAAAAAAATTATTCTCCCGACTTCTGCTCGAATTTATCTACAATCCATGCGCACACCCTGTAACAGATGTATATGAACACCGGCCATGAGATAAATATCAATAATTGAGGTAAATATTTCATTTTTTTTATTTGGTTTTGGAATTAATAAATATGTGATTCGGTTTGGATATCATTCAAAACTAACTTTTTCCTGTTAATCAATCTCCACATGCAGGCTATATAAGCCAGAACAAACGGAATAAAAAGAGATACTACGCTCATTGCAGTCAGGGTAAACTTGCTCGACGAACTGTTGTAGATAGTTAGCGAACTCTGCAAGTCGCTTGTCGAAGGATAGTAAGCTGTTCCATTCCATCCGGCATTCAGCAGCAGGGCGAGAACCGTAAGCACCGTGCCAACGCCGGCAAACCAGATTCCTCTCGTATATATTGACCTGACAAACAGCGTACTGCCGATCCCCCAGAGAACGCCGACAACTCCAATCAGGAACAGCGCCGCCACCACAGGCATCTGGATAAAATTGTTAAAATATTTATACGGCAAATCATCCCTTATTATCGCCTTGCTGTTTCCGGCATCTTCCACAGAAAAACCGAAACCGTTTTTCAGCATAATGCATACCGTAAAGAACAGGAAGAAAACAAGAAAAGGTATAGTGTTATACAGCAATTGCTTTTTAGCGCGCGCCAGTATCCTGTCATTGTCGATGCTGTTCATAATATACAGCATTCCCAAAATTCGCGCGAGGAAAAACACAGCCAGTCCCAGAGCCACGTTGATGGGATTCAGCACAGCTTCGAGTCCGTATGCAGGACCTTCCCACTGCGAGATAGTCATATTTCCGCCCAGGTTTGCAATCTTTTCCTGTGAAACCGAAAACATGGAACCTGTGAAAAACGTTCCCACAGCTGTTCCCACAAGCACTGTTCCAAACAGTCCGTTCAGGATAAGAAACCATTCGTATGTTTTTTTACCCAGCAAATTGTTTGCCTTGGAACGGAATTCATACGAAACCGCCTGAACGACAAAAAACAGAAGTATTGCCATCCAAACCCAGTATGCGCCGCCAAAACTGGTTGAGTAAAACAGGGGAAAAGAAGCGAAAAACGCTCCGCCAAACGTTACTAAAGTTGTGAACGTGAACTCCCATTTATGTCCGAGGCAGTTTATAATCAGCGTTCTTTCGTCTTCGGTCTTGCCCAGGGTATATATAAGTGTCTGACCTCCCTGCACAAACATAAGAAACACGAGCAAAGCGCCCAAAAGCGATACTAAAAACCACCAGTACTGTTGAAGAAGGATATAAGTTGTATCCATAATCATATTTATTTAAATTAATTATTACACTGATTCATTTGAAATTTTCGGTCCCTTTCTGATTTGCGTGAAAAGGATTTTTATATCTGCAATAAGCAATATTGTGAACAGTATCAAAAACAGGAAGAATGTTATCATCACTGAGCTTGAGTCTATTCGCGAGACTGCGGCAATTGTCGGAAGCAAATCCTGAATTGTCCAGGGTTGACGTCCCATTTCGGCAACAACCCATCCTGCCTGCGAAGCAATATATACTAAAGGTACGCTCAATATTGACAGGTACAGAATCCATTTCTGGAAATTGCCGTTCTTTTTCAAAACTATCCACAGGGACAGGACGAAAATGAAAACAAACAGGAATCCCAGCCATACCATGATCCTGAAGCTATAGTAGCACAGTGGCACATTGGGAATTATACCCGAAGGATCATTGAAATAGCCGTATCCGTAATATTTAAAGTTATTGAAAAGGCGGGCTTTTGCGTCTTCCGCAACAACCTCGTTACCTTTCTTTTTGGCTTCGCTGTATTCCTTATAGGCTTCGATAGCCGCTCTTCCTCTCCGTATTTTTTCTTCGACGGAAATGGCGATTGAACCGTCTTCTTCCTTAAATCCTCCCTTCATCAGATCGTCAATTCCGGGGACAAAAGCGTTGAAGTTCCTGTATCCCAGAAACGAAAGCAGCTTCGGAAATTCAAGATTGAACACAAACGCATCCTTATCGTCGCCGTATTTTTTGCCGGGGGTAGGGATGCCAAACATGCTGAATCCCGTTCCTTCCTGACCTTTATACAATCCTTCCATTGCGGCAAGTTTCATGGGCTGGGTATGCGCAACGTTGTGAGCAGACGAATCTCCCGTGAAAATCAGGACGGCTGAACTGAGCAGGCCGAAAACGGAAGCCACAAGTATGCTCTTCTTGGCAAAAAGCAGTTCCCGGCCTCTCAGCAGAAACCATGCGCTTATGCCGATTACAACAATCGCCGCCAGAACATATCCGGAAGTAACCGTATGGAAAAATTTTGTAATGGCTGTGGGATTGAACAGCACTTCCCAAAAATTATTCATTTCGTTTCTTGCCGTATCGGGATTAAACTCCATTCCCACGGGGTTTTGCATCCATCCGTTTGCAACGAGTATCCACAAGGCGGAAAGATTTGCCCCAAAGGCTGTTAACCACGATGCTGTCAAGTGGGTTTTACGCCCCACCTTGTTCCAGCCAAAAAACATTACGGCAACGAAGGTCGTTTCCATAAAGAAAGCCAGAATGCCTTCGATTGCCAGAGGAGCGCCAAAAATATCTCCTACGAACCATGAATAATTGGACCAGTTAGTTCCAAATTCAAATTCCAGAATAAGCCCTGTCGCAATTCCGACTGCGAAGTTTATTCCAAAAATGGTCATCCAGAATTTCACGGTTTTCTTCCAGAACTCGTTTCCGGTCTTGACGTATATGGTCTCCATGATGGCAATCATAAACGTAATACCGAGAGTAAAAGGTACAAAAATCCAGTGAAACATAGCAGTCAAGGCAAACTGCAGCCTCGACCATTCCACTACCGAACTTAAAAACAGATTATCAAGCATCTTTTATACGTTTTAAGGTTACTAATTATTTAACGGGAGTCGTCAACTCCCTGATTATATACTCAACACGCTCACCCTCACTCTCAAAATTAGTTTTGAGAAAATTGGGAAAGAAAAACAGTTTCAGAACAAGAAACATTATTGCAACTTTAAGCAAAATAATGACCCATAATGTTTTGCCCACGGTCATTTCTTTAAAGCCCTCGTAATAAAATAAAAAAATACGCCTTAACATACCTCCATAATTTTAGGTCAAAGGTAAAGAAAAAATTTAACATACAATAACATTTGTAAATATTTTTTTAAAAACTTTTTCCCTCCTGTACGGATTTTTTAGATATGCAGATACTAATACATTTATTATATGAATATTACAGGTACAGTTTATTCTTTTCATATCCTGTAAAAAAACCTTATTTTTTTTACACGCCATTGCATGTTTCCGGTCTTTTTCCGGCTTTTTTTATTAAAAACATCAAAAATTAATGGAAAATCAAAAGAAATAAATCATTACTGTCCGGTAAAATATAGTTTTTTGCTCACTGTGTTGGAGAGTCAAAATATATATAGTTGAAAGGATGTCAGTATATTTATATTGTGCACGGGCTAAAATTGTGAGATAAAAATGTAGAAATGCTTCACGTCTTTTTGACGCCGTAGGCGTCCAATTTTTGGTCGTGTCATAAATCAAATGAATTGATTATCTTTGCCTCAAAAAACCATGGTTCATCAACAATTGATTCAATGTCCACACTGCACAGTGACAGATTTACAAAAAAATGGGAAGTGTACTAATGGTACTCAACGTTATTACAGCAAGTCCAATCAACGCTGGACGTGGTATGCTATAGAGATAAGAAGCGGATGTATATTAGCCTGGCACAACGGAAAAAGGCAAGATAAAGATTTTCTGATACTTTGGAAACTGCTTGAGACATTTCCCATTTCGCTTTATCATACCGATAATTGGAGTTCATATTTCAAATATATACCCTCAAGCAGGCATCGGATTGGAAAAGATAAAACATGGAAAATAGAAAGAAAGAATCTTAACTTCAGAACGCACATAAAACGATTAAATCGAAAAACGATATGTTTCTCGAAAGATGAACAGATACACGATAATGTGACAGGGAATGTATATTGAAACTTTCTATTATAAAACAGGAACGTATTATTTGGGTTAGGAGTATTCATAATCGGAATTCTAATATTAAAATGGTTATTTAAAAATAAATAGATATACATATATGGTAAGTATAACATATACGAATTTGAGTTTGTTGGCAAGTATGACAAATTCACTTAGGCCACAAAAGAGGCAGGTAAATCTTTTGATACATTCAGCGGTAAGATTAAAGGATCATCAATGAAGATTTCCTCCAGCTTTGATGGAATGATTAAGACGTTTGGTCTCTTTAAAGTAGCAATGAAAACACTTGATACAGCTTTAAAAGGAGTTGAAAAATTATTCAATTCAACTGCTGAAGGCCAGTAACGATGCTAAAATAAGTGCATTGGAAAAAGTATCGAAAGAATGTTAAATATATTTTTTATGTGATTGTGAAACTCGGGATTAAAATTTAAATTTGCAAGAAAATATTTCATTCCTTTATTAAAATACGCCTTTTGGATAGCGCTCAGGTTCGGTTTTATCCGCCTTCGCTTATTATATTAAGGTACATTCGGACACCCTTTATCGACAATTCATACAGTGTCCAGTGTAGAGGGTGTTAAAAAGTCCTCACATCGTCATTGCGAATAACCGTTTCGTACCTAAATTACAAGCGAAATAACGCTTTTCAGGACATAACAAAAGGTATCATTATAAGTCGAAGCAAACCACCGTTGTCCGTCATTGTGAACGCAGTGAAGCAATCCAGAAAATCCTCTTAATGTGCTACTTACGAAAAGCGCCATTGTAAGAAACAATTCGGTTCTATTATTATTGCGTACAAGCCTTAAAAGGCTTGTGGCGGAAGATAAACGCTTGTTCTATTGATATTCATCTCCGTAGGGGAATTGAAATGCGGAATTTTGTCGTATACCCGTTCCGCGACAATCTGAATTGCACAATCATTTTTTTATTTGAATTTAGAATTATTTTATACCTTTGCGCCTCGTTTTATTAAGAATATAAAATGGCATATTGATTAGTAAGTATTTATGGGAAGGGCATTTGAGTATCGAAAAGCAACCAAGCTGAAGCGCTGGGGAAACATGGCAAGAGTATTTACCAAACTTGGTAAACAGATTGCCATAGCAGCAAAATCGGGAGGCGATCCCGCGACAAACCCAAGTCTTAGAGCTATCATTCAGAATGCGAAGGCAGAAAATATGCCCAAGGAAAACATCGAAAGGGCAATAAAGCGGGCTGTCGAAAAAGACCAGACCGATTATAAAGAAGTAGTTTACGAAGGTTATGGACCTTATGGCGTTGCGTTTATAATCGAAACGGCAACCGATAATCCTACAAGAACCGTAGCAAACATACGCAGTTATTTCAACAAGTACAACGGTTCGCTGGGAACCTCGGGAAGCGTCGAATTTATGTTCGACCACAAATGCGTCTTCAAGCTTGCCGCAAAAGAAGGAACAGATATCGAAGAACTTGAGCTCGACCTTATTGACCATGGCGCCGAAGAACTGTTCATGGACGAAAACCGGATAATGATATACGGAGCCTTCGAATCATTCGGCAACATCCAAAAGTATCTGGAAGAAAACGGTTTTGAGATAATCAATGCGAGTTTCGACAGAATCCCCTCGGGAGAATTGAAAGTTATCACTGCGGAGCAAATTGTTGAATTAAATAAACTTATAGAGAAATTTCAGGATGACGACGATGTTCAAAACGTATTTCACAACATGTCCGAATCGGGAGAACAAATAAATGAATAAACATGTACGGTAATCCAATGTCGCAAATGCCTGTGGTAGTGAAAAATCTGCTGATCGTCAACGGACTGATGTTTTTGGCGCGCTATCTGTTTGAGGATTTCATGATTGGGACTTTTTCGCTTTTTTATCCGGCGTCTCCCCTGTTCAAGTTTTTCCAGCTGCTCACGCACATGTTCATGCATGCAGATCTGATGCATCTGTTTTTCAACATGTATGCTCTGTGGCTGTTTGGCGGCATGATAGAAAGAGTCTGGGGCGGCAGGAAATTCCTGATCTACTATCTTGTAACGGGACTGGGCGCTGCCTGCCTGCATTTGTTCATCGAGTATCTGAAAATACAGAATCTGGATGTATATGAATATTCTAACAGTATACATCAAATATACGGAACTCCCATGCTGGGCGCCTCGGGAGCGGTATTCGGAGTTTTGCTTGCCTTCGGGATGATGTTCCCGAACACGGTACTGCAGCTCATAATCCCTCCAATACGCCTGAAAGCCATCTGGCTGGTAGTGATATACGGCGTACTGGAACTCTTTTTAGGCGTAACCCAGACAACAGTTGGAGTAGCGCATTTCGCGCATGTCGGCGGGATGCTGTTCGGTTATATCATGATAACATACTGGAAATATCGTGGAACTCTGTTCCGGAATGATGATTATTTGTAATTTATTATATAATTAAATTTTAGTTAAAATGATTTTAGGATTAATTCTCCTGCAGACAGCAGGAATCGCAAATGCAGGCGCAGCTATTGGAGCGGGACTTGCAATTGTGGGAGCGGCAACAGGTATAGGAAAAATAGGCTGTTCCGCGCTGGAAGCCATTGCGCGCCAGCCCGAAAAAACAAACGACATAAGGTCGAACATGATACTGGCGGCGGCGCTGATAGAAGGAGCTACTTTTTTCGCAATACTGGTGTGTATTCTGGCTTTAATATTGTAATAACAGGATAGTTATGGATCTTTTCAAACCGGATGCAGGACTGCTGTTCTGGATGTTGCTTTCGTTTGTGATACTGTTCGCCGTACTGCGGAAATATGCGTGGCCCGGCATTTTGAAGGGTATCAGCGAAAGAAACAGGCATATAGAAGAGGCTCTGGTATCGGCGCAGAAAGCAAAGGAACAGTTAGACAGGTTCCAGGCGGAAAGTCAGGAAATCATCTCCCATGCAAAGGAAGAGCAGATAAAAATATTGCAGGAAGGTAAAAAGATAAAGGACTCTATTATCGTCGAAGCGAAAGAGCAGGCGCGCGCCGAAGCGGAAAAAATTATCGACGAGGCTCACAGGTTCATCGAAAAGCAAAGGCAGGAAGCGATGAAGGAAATTGACGGTAAAATAGCGAACCTGTCGGTGGATGTTGCAGAAATCATTCTCAAGAAAAAGCTGGAAGATGCGGAAGAACAGAGAGTCTATGCAAGGAAACTGGTAAGTAAAATAAGTGAAACAGTTTAAGAATCCCGAATAATGAATACGGCAACCATCGGTACACTCTCATCGCGATATGCACGGGCGTTTTACGATTATGCTGTGGATAACAGTGAAGAGGAAAAGGTTTATGACGAGATGAAGCTCCTGTCGAGCGTTTTTTTGTCTGTTCCCGAATTAAGGAAATTTTTGCAGAGTCCCGTTACTGCGCTGGACGCCAAGCTGCAGATACTGGAAACGGCTTCGGGAAGCAGCATCTCAAAGTGTTCGAAACATTTCTACGAATTTATTTTCGACAAGGAGAAGCATGATCTGCTGCTGTACATGGCATTAGCATACCTGTCCGTTTACCGGAAGGCAAAGAATCTCGTGCACGCGGACTTGATAACTGCGGCAGAGCCTGAAGACGGCTTTGTCGAAAGTATAAAACAGTACATTCTGAAAGAGTATAACGATGATACTGCTATTGAATTGTCAACGGTTCTGGATCCCGGCATAATCGGCGGGTTTATCCTGAACATCGACGGAAAACAGCTGGATTTAAGCGTTAAAGGAGAGTTAAATAATATACGTAAATCAATATTAAAAAAATTGTAAACAATGCAGACGGATTTGCAAAAAATCGTATCAATCGCCGGACAGCCGGGCTTGTACAGATATCTTTCCCAGGCTCGCCATGGGAGTATAGTGGAAAATATAAAAGACGGAAAACGGACATGTATTCCCGCTTCTGCAAAATTAAGTTCGCTGGCGGAGATAACCATCTATACCGAAAACAGCGACGATTTGCTGTTGAAAGAAATTCTTTTGAAGATCAGGGAGAAAACCGGCGGCGAAAAAGCAATATCGCATAAATCGTCTCCGGAGGAACTGATGGCTTATTTCGCAGAGATTGTTCCTGATTATGACAGGGAAAAGGTCTTCCCGCATCATGTCAAAAAGATGATTGAATGGTATAATATCATGCAGGAAAATATGCTGCTCGATTTTGTAGAAGATAGACAGAAAGAAGAAGACGGGGACGGATAAGTTGCCGAAGCCGGAAACTGATCGCGGTATCCACCAAAACCTGCGACAAAACGGGACATATACGACGATGGAGATTTTTATCAGTCGTATAAGCAATGCGGATATGCTGCTATACTGTTAGGATAGCTGCCGAACTTGGTTTCCATGTCCGCAATCCGAAGATCCGGGAAAAGCTTATAAAAGGTATTATTTATATTTCTGTTTCAGAGTTTCGATATCTTCAAGTCCCTCTCGGAAGATTATTTTTTCGGTAAAAGATTTAATAAATCCCCACCCGTAAGCGTATAGTTGGATATAGCAGGCTATTACAGATAAAAGCGCAATGTGTATGCTTTTATTACGCGCCAGAGAATCAATAAATAACAGCAGAGTGAAAAATACAATCGGAATCAGGAAGCATATCGAAAAAAAGGATAATATCAACAGCACGACGCTTCCCAAAGTGAAAATCGAAGGCAAGACATGTACCGGTTTTAATGACTTGGGATATAGTTTATATAAGTTAATTCGGGCTATACCGAAAATGTTCACCTGTTTATAAAATTTTTTCAAACTGACTCTGCGTTTGTGGTAAACGAAAACGTCTCTGTACAGTTTTATGGGAAATTCTGCTTCCTTAATTCTCATACTCAAATCAATATCTTCCCCAAACATGTCTTTAAATCCTCCAACGGCGCTGTACGCTTTGCGCGAAAAACCCATATTAAAAGTTCGGGGCATAAATTTTTCCATATTGACTTTTCCTCCGCGTATTCCTCCTGTAGTCCAGAACGAAGTCATGGCATAATTGATAGCCTTCTGGATATCGGAAAATGATTCATGAGCCTTATCGGGACCTCCAAAACAATCGGCATAGTTTATTTTCAATTCTTTTTCAAGAGTTTCGAAATAATAGGGAGGAATTATACAGTCCGAATCAAAAAATACAAAATACTCGCCCGAAGCGTTTTCCATTCCGGCATTTCGCGAATCGCTACGTCCGGTATTAGGTTTTGAAATATATTTGATGCATAATTGTTCCCTGTATTTATCCGCGATTTCGTTACTCGGTCTGCTTGAACCGTCCTCGACCAAAACAAGTTCAAAGTTTTTACTGCTTTGATTGCTTAGGCTGTTCAGCAATTCCTCAATTTCTTCGGGACGGTTATATACGGGAACGATTATGCTAAAACGGAACATTTATTCATCATCTCCCTCGCCTGCAAACGGTTCCGTATCGTCGTCCGGAAATTCGTCATCAACATTGTCAGGCTGTTCAAACAATGCTTTTTCAACTTCTTCGATTTCGGAATCGATTTTCACATCAACTTTAATAAGATAATCCACGGTTTCCGTGTCCAATGTGATGGCATAAAAAAAATCTCCATCATTCTTATTCACCTTAATAAGGTAATCCGAATACCCTTTCGGATATTTTTCCTTAACTAAAAAAATCAGTTCCGGAGAAAGATTTCTATAGCTTACTACCAGTTTTTTCTTCCCTGTACCGGCCTTTTTTCCCGTTTTACCGGTATTTTTTGAAGGTTCTTCCTTCGATTTTTTATTGTCTGTCAACCTTTTAGTACTCATATACTGTTTATATTTTTTTTACAATGATATTAAAGATTTTTAAATTCCAAAAATAAATGAACATGAAGCCGTAAAAGTCGCGCAAAGTAAAAAACTTTGTAAAACTTTGTGATTAAAAAGCCGTGTACGACAAAAATCCGCATTTTCATTGTCCCTGGGACATTAATATCAATAAAAACTGTTTACCCCTCGCCACAAGCATTTTAAGACTTGTACACGAGACCGTTTCGTAATCTGCTCCGAGTTTGCCGGCATGTCCTTTAAATCCTGAGAATTATGCTCCAATTGTTTCCATTCTGCATCCGGTGTCTAGGCTATGCCCATCAGGATGATTTTTCCGAGATATTGATTATAATACCGGCGGTCGTGTATCTGATTCATCGCTTCGTTGAGCAGAAGCTCGATTTTCTTTTCCGCATGGTATTTTATT
>JAIRZR010000212.1 GCA_031267155.1 Prevotellaceae bacterium
CCCCAAAAATTGTACAGTTCAAAAAAAACATTTAATTTTGCGCGATTTTTAAATTTATAATTATAATAAATGTCAAGGGTAATAAAATTTCGAAAAGGGCTTAATATTAAGCTAAAAGGTTCTGCTGAAAAGGTATTGTGTACGGCTCCGGAGTCGACGTTATACGCAGTGAAGCCGTCTGATTTTACCGGTCTTATGCCCCGGCTCTGTGTGAAGCAGGGAGATGCGGTAAAAGCGGGGACGCCTGTTTTTTTTGACAAATACAAGCCTGCGATACAGTTTGTTTCGCCTGTTAGCGGGACTGTTGAATCAATCAGGCGTGGCGAGCGTCGCAAGCTGCTTGAGGTAGTCGTCAAGTCGGATGCGAAGAACGATCAGGAAAAATACGAAATCACAGAACAGCTGCTGAATAGCCGTGAACAAATCATTGAACTGATGCTGAAATCGGGTTACTGGCCATTTGTCATACAGCGCCCGTACGGGATAATTGCGAATCCTGCCGACAGGCCGAAATCGATATTCGTTTCGGGACTGGATACCGCGCCTTTGCTGCTGGACATGGCTTTTATCCTTTCGGGAAACGAAGAATATTTCCGGAAAGGGATTGACATTTTGGGCAAACTGACTGACGGGAAAGTATATCTGGGTTTGGACGCCGACGATTCCGCTTCGAAACTGAGTAAAATCCCGAATGCGGAGATAAACCTGTTCACCGGCAAGCATCCGGTGGGAAACGTTGGAGTTCAGATACATCATATCGACCCGATAAACAAGGGCGATATCGTTTGGACAATGGACGCCCAGCACGTCAGCATGCTCGGACATTTTTTCTCCACGGGAGCGTACAGCGCCGAAAAAATAGTCGCCCTCTGCGGCTCCAAAGTGAAGGATCCGAAATATTACAAAATCACAGGCGGAACCTCGATAAGCCCCTTCGAAGACCTGATCGACGGCAATGGAGATGCGAGATACATCAGCGGAGACGTTCTGACGGGAACAGACATTGGCAAAGACGGTTACGCCGGATTTTACGGAAACAGGATTTCCGTTATCCCCGAAGGCAGGAATTACGAATTTCTGGGATGGGCGATGCCGCGTCTGAAAAAATTCAGCGTGTCGAAATCCTATTTTTCATGGCTTATGCCGAACAGGATATACAGTCTGGATACAAACCTGAACGGCGCGGAACGGGCATTTGTCGTTACAAACCAGTACGAAAAAGTTTTGCCGATGGACATATATCCCGTTTACCTGCTGAAGGCGATTCTGGCGGAAGACATCGATAAAATGGAGCAGCTTGGCATCTATGAGCTTATTGAAGAAGATCTGGCTCTTTGCGAGTTTGTCTGCACATCGAAAATCGAGGTACAGGCTCTGCTGCGCAGGGGCATCAATCTGATGATAAAGGAAATGTGTTGATAAAAACGATAGAAAATATAAATACAATATGAAGTTATTACGTAAATTCCTCGACAAAATAAAGCCTTCGTTCGAAAAGGGAGGCAGGTTGAGTAAATTTCATTCCACATTCGAAGGGTTCGAGTCGTTTCTCTTTGTACCTGATACGGTTACCCGACAGGCCTGCCATATCCGCGACAGCATGGACATGAAGCGTACCATGTCGGTTGTGGTGCTTGCCCTCGTTCCCTGCCTGCTGTTTGGCATGTGGAATGTCGGTTTCCAGCATTTCAGATCGACAGGCGAAGAACAGGCGCTGCTTGCGACTTTCTGGTTCGGTTTCCTGAAAGTCCTGCCGATACTTCTTGTCTCGTACATTGTCGGACTGGGCATCGAATTTGCTTTTGCACAGGTTCGCGGACACGAAATAAACGAGGGTTTTTTAGTTACGGGAATGATTATCCCGCTGATTATGCCCGTCGAAGTTCCTCTCTGGATGGTCGCTCTGGCTACGGCTTTTGCGGTGATCATCGGCAAGGAGATATTTGGCGGAACGGGCATGAATATCTGGAATCCGGCTCTTCTTGCCCGCGCGTTCGTTTTCTTCTCGTATCCCACTCATATATCGGGAGATAAGGTATGGGTTGCCGACGGATATTCCGGAGCAACGCCGCTGTCGGATGCCGCCGCCGGACTCATCCAGAAATTGCCCTCTGCCTGCGACATGTTTTTCGGGTTTATCCCCGGCTCGATAGGCGAAACCTCGAAACTGGCAATACTCCTGGGCGCCGCCCTGCTGATTTTTACAGGTATAGCCAGCTGGAAAATAATGTTTTCCGGAGTCGCCGGAACACTCGGCATGGCTTATCTCCTCAATGCCGTCGGAGGCAGTCCGTATATGGAAATGGAACCGTATTACCACCTGCTAATGGGCGGTTTAGCCTTTGGACTGGTGTTCATGGCGACAGACCCCGTTTCGTCGGCGCAAACCGAAACCGGAAAATGGATATACGGGTTTATGATCGGGGCGCTGGTTGTGGTGATACGCGTGTTCAATCCCGCATATCCCGAAGGCGCAATGCTGGTTATCCTGCTGATGAATACATTTGCGCCCCTGATCGACCATTACGTCGTCGAGGCAAACATACGCCGCCGTACCAATCGCGGAAGGAAACTAAGTAAAAAATGATTTAAGATGGATACACGGAGCTTATTTTTTGGGGTTATATTTGTTATTATTATATTGGTTTTTGTGTATCATTATTATAAATACAAACAAAAAAACACATTCTGGATAAATGTAGTGGGTGGTATTATTACCATTAGTGGTATTTTTGTTGCGCTTTTTCTACTTGAGAAACCTACAATACCAGGAATTAATGGAATGCCTGAGAATATATGTGCAGAATCTTTGTTGAAATTATATCTTAATGGTACAGTATCTGGTGCCTTTGTTGAAGATGAAGGATGGCAAATAGAGCGAACAGCAAACAATAAAGATTATGAAGAATTAACTTTCCCATATAGAGTTAGGCATGAAGATAATGGTAAACGTATTCGTTACTTTGCTAAAAATTTTCATGGCACATCCGAATTATTTACTCCTCAAATAATAGTACACGATAAACCGAAAATACCATTAATCATCGGCATACCCGACAAGATAGTTGCGGGAAATACATTAACACCATCGCTTTCTGATATTATAAATAATAATGGTTCTGATATTATAAATGAAGGATGGCAAATAGAGAAAACCGCAAATAGTAAAGATTATATAAATGTAACTTTCCCCTATAAAGTTACATACGAAGATAATGGTAAACATATCCGTTATTTTGCTATAAATGGTTGTGGTACATCCGAGCAAATTGTCAAGATAGCAGTATACGATAAACCGAAAGTACCATCTATCATGGGAGTACCTGACAAGATATTTGAAGGAAATACATTAACCCTTTCGCTTTCTGATACGGTGAATAGTAATGGTTCTGATATTATAAATAAAGGATGGCAAATAGAGCGGACAATAGGTAGTAATAATTACATAAACATGTCTTTACCGTATAAAGTTACATATAAGGATAATGGCAAACATATTCGTTATTTTGCTACAAATATTTGTGGTACATCTGAACAAGTTGTTAAGATAACAGTACACAAATCTGAAAAAGGAATATTAGAAAAGGCTAAAATAATAATAAATAAAGAAATTGACAGAAGATGAAGAATAATAAATTTTTAATTTTGGGTTATATCTGTATATGTATTTGCTCATGTAGTACTGTTAGACAATTATCTGATGATGATATGAGGCATCTTTTTTTGAAAGGTATTATGGATACTGTTCAGTATGAAACTTCTCTTATGATATCTAAGGTGGAAGATAAAAATACTGAGCAACTGGACAAATTGAAAAATATTAATATACAAAGTGAAGCATTAAAAACTAGAGGTCAAAGAATAGAAGCAAATGCGAAAAGAAGCTATCAAGGAGAAGCAAAATTTCAAGTACTTAATAGATTACAAAAGATTAGTAATGAAACAAAAGGGAATGATTATAAAATAACTGAGCTAATGCGTACTTCAGATAGTCTCTCTAAGCATTTTAAAGAGTTAGATTTTTATAAAATTACCAATATCTTATCTGATTCAATTGTTAACCTAGAGATAGATAATTATAAAAAAAATCATAAAAATTCCAAAGAAAATGAGTTTGCAGAATATTTGGAAAAGAATAAGGTTCAAATAGTAGATAAAATATTAGATCAATTACGTGATAAACTAAAAAGTATAAGTGATACGCATATAAGTATTGATCAGAAGATAGAGTATATATATGTCAAAAGAAATTCTATTGCTTATTCTCTTAAAATAGAGGAAGCAAATATACGGTTACAAAATCACATTTGGGGAACGAATCATATATATGACTTTCAATCAGGATCATACAGTTTGGATATTGAACAAAAATTATTGATAACAGAAGATATTAGAAGATTTATTGATTCTGTGTTTATAACAATAGATAGAAATGTGGGAAATTTCCATCGTGATACAATGTATAATCTCACATTAGCTATCTATATCGATGGTTTTGCCGATTCGCAAGGTTTTAAAGATAAAATAATAGATTCCAAAACAGGACAATCAATACCAGATTCTACTAGAAATAGAATCCTATCTCAACATAGAGCAGATAATATTATGGAAATTATTTTGGATATATATAACTCTAAAATAAAACAACTCTCAAATCAGCAAATAAGATATCTTGATCCGATAAAATATGCTGTTGGACATGGTGAAGAATTACCATATTATGATGGAGATTATAAACCTGAAAGAAATGAGGATAAACGTAGAAGAATGATAAAATTACAATGTACATTTAATATAGAAATAAGAGAAAATCAGAATAATTATGAATAGAGACAGTAATATTTATACGCTTGTGTACTCTGCAATTATGGTGATTGTGGTAGCTGCGCTTCTGGCTGTAGCTTCCGGCGCGCTCAAGGCTCCGCAGGAAAGAAACAGGGAAATCGAAAAGAAAATGAATATCCTGACTTCGGTCGGAAAGGCTGCCGGCGCCAGCATCGCTGACGATAAAAACGCATATATCGAAAACGAATACAGTAAATACATCGTCGAGTCGTTTTTGATAAATATAAACGGAGAAAAGACAGAAGGCGACGCTTTTAACACGGATTTGAAGGCGGAACTGAAAAAGCCGGAAACGGAAAGATTGCTCCCCGTTTTTGTATGCAGCGACAATGGCAGCAAACAGTATATCTTCCCTGTACGCGGCGCAGGACTTTGGGGCGCGATTTGGGGATATATCTCACTGAAAGACGATTTCAACACCGTTTACGGAGCCGTTTTCGACCATGCGGGTGAAACTCCGGGTCTGGGCGCCGAAATCGCCGATGTTTCATTCCAGAAGAAGTTTGCAGACAAAAAGATATACCTCGACGGTAAATTCATGTCCGTCGATGTTGTCAAAAACGGAAGCGTTCAACTGGACGACTACAAAGTCGATGGCATAACCGGAGGCACGCTCACAAGCAAGGCTGTGGGCAAAATGCTGTTCGACTGCCTTTCGAACTATACGAAATTTTTTGATGTTCAAAAACAAAACAGATAGAATATGAGCGAAAAAGAACCTTTATTTTCAGCAAAGAATCTTAAACTTTTTACCGACCCGTTTAACGCTGGTAATCCGATAACCGTTCTGGTACTTGGCATCTGCTCGGCGCTGGCTGTAACGGTGAAACTGCAGCCGGCAATCGTTATGGGACTGTCGGTTACGGTAGTAACGGGATTTTCGAGTTTCATAATATCCCTGCTGCGCAACACCATACCCAACCGTATCCGCATAATCGTGCAGCTGGTTGTGGTTGCCGCGCTCGTTATCCTTGTCGATCAGCTGCTGAAGGCATACGTTTACGAGGTGAGCAAGCAGCTTTCGGTATTCGTCGGGCTGATTATTACCAACTGTATCATAATGGGGCGCATAGAAGCGTTTGCCCTGGGAAACAAGCCCTTCCCCTCGCTGATTGACGGTTTCGGCAACGGCGCGGGTTACGGGATGATTCTGGTGATAGTCGCTTTCTTCCGCGAACTCCTGGGATCAGGCTCCCTGTTCGGAATCCGGATTGTTCCCGAATCGTTCTACGTGAGCGCGGGAGGCTTTTACGAAAACAACGGCATGATGGTTTTGCCGCCTGCCGCCCTGATACTCCTCGGAGTAATTATATGGGTGCACCGTTCGGTTAATAATAAACTTCTTGAAAAATAAAAGATATGGAGAATTTTATAAATATATTTGTACAGTCAGTCTTTATTAACAACATGATTTTTGCCTACTTTCTGGGGATGTGCTCGTTTCTGGCAGTTTCCAGGAAAGTAAGTACAGCCATGGGGCTGGGCATAGCCGTTATCTTTGTACTTATGATTACTGTACCCGTAAATTATCTGATAAACAAGTATCTGCTGCAGGAGGGAGCGCTGTCGTGGTTCGGTGACGAATACCGGGATATTGATCTTGGCTTCCTCAGTTTCATTGTGTTTATTGCGGTCATAGCATGGATAGTGCAGGTGCTCGAAATGATTGTCGAAAAATTCACGCCGGCGCTTTACAACCAGCTGGGCATCTTTCTGCCGCTGATAGCGGTGAACTGCGCCGTGATGGGAGCCTCGCTTTTCATGCAGGAGCGTGAATATTCGTCCGTTGCGGAGGCTTCGTCCTTCGGGCTTGGCTCGGGAACAGGCTGGATGCTGGCGATTGTCGGCATTGCCGCGATAAGGGAGAAAATGTCCTACTCGAAAGTGCCTCCGGCATTGAAGGGACTGGGTATAACATTCATAGTCACCGGACTGATGGCTATTGCTTTCATGAGTTTTTCAGGTATAGAAATAAAAATAGATTAAAACGAAATAAATTGTACAATTATGGATAATTCCCTGATAATTATCTCGGCTATAGTGGTTTTCCTCCTGCTTATTCTGATACTGGTCGGGCTTCTGCTTTTTGCCAAGGCGAAACTCTCGCCCTCCGGCTCCGTAGTATTGAATATCAATGGAGAAAAAGATATTGAAACGCCCCCCGGCTCTTCGATTCTGGCAACGCTTTCCAGCAATAAAATATTCCTGCCCTCAGCCTGCGGCGGCGGCGGAACCTGCGGAATGTGCAAATGCCAGGTGTTCGAAGGCGGAGGGACAATTTTACCGACCGAGACAGGATTTTTTACACGTAAACAGCAGCAGAACAACTGGCGCCTGGGCTGTCAGGTGAAGGTCAAGGAAAATATTAGGATCTGCGTGCCCGAAGAGGTTCTGGGCATCAAAAAATGGGAATGCGAGGTCGTTTCCAACAGGAATGTCGCCACGTTTATCAAGGAGTTTGTGGTTAGACTCCCCGAAGGCGAAACTCTCAATTTCAAGTCAGGCGGATATATACAGATTGATATCCCTCCCTGCGAAGTGGATTTTTCGAAGGATATTGAGGTCGAAGAAGAATATCGCGAGGATTGGGACGCATTGAAAATATGGGACTTGAAAATGAAAAACTCCGAAAGCACTTTCCGCGCATATTCAATGGCAAACCACCCTGCCGAAGGAAATATCGTCATGCTGAACATCCGCATCGCCACTCCCCCCTGGGACAGGGCGGCAAATGCGTTTGCGAATGTCAATCCGGGCGTTTGCTCGTCGTATGTCTTCTCGCGCAAGCCGGGCGACAGGGTTACTGTATCGGGTCCCTACGGAGAATTTTTCCTGCGCGACACGGACAGCGAAATGATGTTTATCGGCGGCGGAGCGGGAATGGCTCCCATGCGTTCGCATATTTTCCACCTGTTCCATACTCTCAAAACAGGCAGGAAGGTTACTTTCTGGTATGGAGCGCGTTCGCGGCGTGAAATTTTTTATGAGGAAGACTTCCGTGCAATTGAAAAGGCTTTTCCCAATTTTAAGTTCACAATAGCGCTCTCCGACCCGAAACCGGAAGACGGATGGACAGGAAAAACAGGCTTTATTCATCAGGTGATATTCGATTCGTATCTCAACGACCATGAATCGCCGGAAGATATCGAATTTTACATGTGCGGTCCCCCAATGATGAACTCCGCATGTGTGAAAATGCTCGATAATCTCGGCGTTCCAAATGAAATGATTATGTATGACGATTTTGGAGGATGAAAACTTTTAATTGTTTGTAAAAATATTTTAGTGAGTACGGGGATTGTAATTTTACAGTCCCTGTATTTTTTTATTCAGGTAAATGCTTGAAATATGCCAAGTATATTGCCCTAAGGAATGCGAAATAAATAACATATAAATATTCCATGTCACAATTTAATTACTATGTCCGATTGCCTGTCAGGGCATCCATATCAATAGAAACAGGATAATACACACACCACAACCCCGTTAGGGGTTGAATATCGGGACATTTTGTAATTCAGATGAGAGTGCGGCAAACAACTTCACCACTTGCTATCACGTGCAAGCCTTTTAAGGCTTGTGACGGGAGATAAACGGTTTTCTATTGATATTGATGTCCTACGGACAATTAATTAGCACTATTCAACTTTTAGTTTTATTTTGCGTCCCTAAACGTCATTTTGCTCTTAGCTTTTCTGGATTACTTCACTGCGTTCGCAATGACGGACAACAATGGCTTGCTTCGACTTATGATGACGCTTTTTGTTATGTCCTGAAAAGCGTCATTTCGCTTTTATATAGTTTAGGTACGAAACGAACACTTACAATGACGGACACAACCGTCGCATTCACAGTCTCTGATCGGAAGATTTTTTTCTCCTCAATCCTTTCCTTGTCATTTTCGATTTTCCAGAATCCGGATTGAACGCATATTTTTTTGTTGCCACTCCCGCCTCAACTTCGGTAGCAAATTTCTGTCTTCAGTGCGAAGGCAATAATTTTTTTTAAAGTTTTTTCAAAAAAATTTGCAGAATTTAATTTTTTTATACCTTTGCCTCTACGTTCATGAAAGTTTTGGATTGGTTAAGATTGGTGAATTGATTGAACTGATGATATTTGATATTTTTTTGGTAAGTTTTTTAGTATTAAAAAAAAGGTTGGAAAAACAGATTTCCATACGGATTTTTAGTTTCCGCAATAATAAAAACAGGAAACTTTAAAAAAAGTTTAAAGAAATGTGAATATTCTAAAAAAAGTTTTTCTACCTTTGCAAAATGAATTTAGAATTGATAGTAGTGATTAAATGATTGATTGTGTGTACTGAAAGTTTTTATTTGTAAATTTGCTGCCTCTTCGGGAAACATTTTTTTGTCGAAGAGAGCATTTTGGAGAGTAAATTTTTTCAGATGTTGAAAGATTAAGTTAAAAAAAATTAAGAAGAATCAAAAAAGGTTATCGAATATGGAAAGCAGGGGATATAAAATTTGGCTTGGGGAGATGGAAAACAGTAGAAGTTATGAACAGGCAAATTTGAGTTCCGGAATATAAAATAAGAAATAAATGAAGGTATATAATTTAAAAATAAAAAATGAAATTATGATATAAATAAATTAATATAAATAAAATAAATTATTTTTTAAAACTCTTTATAAATTATTCTAGTTATGAGAAAAATTAAATTTTTCCTATCAATGCTGGCAATAGCGGGAGTGCTATTCGCCACTACATCGTGTGTCGACAACACCGAATCCGAAAGCGTTAGCGCTTTACGAAATGCCAAGGCTGCAGAATTGAATGCCCAGGCTGACTATCTCAAGGCACAAGCTACTGTTGCGCAAACTCTTGCGGCAGCTGAAGCGGCTTTGAAAACGGCACAGGCTGCTACCGAAGCATCTGTAGCCGAATATAACAGGGCTTTGGCCCAGAAGGCAGTAGCTGAAGGTGAAGCACAGAAATTGCGTGCTGAAG
>JAIRZR010000348.1 GCA_031267155.1 Prevotellaceae bacterium
GACGGTGGAAAAAGTCAAACTGGAAACGGAATCCGACGACGGCGTGCGAAACAGCTGGGGCGACGTCATTCACCGGATTAACATAAAGGTGAAAGCGCCGAAACCGAAGGACGCATATACTCTTGAAGTGAAAAAGAAGTAAAATGATATAAGAATATTAAATTATGTGTAAGATGAAAAAAATAGTTGTATGCAGTTTATTTTTGGCAGTAATGGCATGTGCTGAAAGGAAGCAGTCATTCGAAGCGGAAAAAATATTGCATTTCGATGTCGAGGAATTTGCCAATATTGACATGAATAATACCGGTAAATTCAAACAGTATGAGGAACAGGCTGCAAAATCGCTTAAAGCGCCGGTAACGTCGTACATACCGCTGCAAACGACGGAGGAATGTTTAATCGGCGAAATAAACAAACTTGTATGTACGGACAAATATATTTATGTTTATGACAGGCGGTTCAACAAATTATATCAGTTCGATACCGGCGGCAGGTTTTTAAGGCAAATCGGACAGGCAGGCGAAGGGCCCGACAGATATGTCAAAATGTGCGCTTTTGACGTAAACAGCGAAAATGGAAATGTTTCCATTTATTGTGAAGTAAAATCGTCGGTTATCGAATACAGCTGTACCGGAGAAATTTTGAAAGTCGAAAAAACAGGACTATCCATTGATGATTTCGTCTATTATAAAGGACATTATCTCTTTTACTGTGGCAGGTCTTCCAATGAACCGGCATTTAAGGATACGTATCCCGTGCAGTACAGGCTGGTAAGTCTCCATAACGGAAAGATCGACAGGAAATATCTGGAATACAGGTACAGGAACAGTCTGTCGAATACTGTATATACAGCAAACGATATTGGTTTTTACAGGCTTAACGGGGATTTAATGCTGGCTGAACAGCAAACGGGTATGGTTTATAAAATCGAACAGAACACAATAGTTCCGGTTTATGCAGTAGATTTTGGAAAATACAATATTCCGTTTGACGTGTTTTCTGCGGAGGTGGACGACAGCAAGCTGGACGCCCTCCCAGGTATGAATTTTTGCCATTTGCTGGATTTTCATGAAACCGGTGATTTGATTTATATTCGATACTCGGTTTTCAATAATCCGATATGCCAGAGTGTTTATCTGAAAAAAACAGGTGAAACGGTAAATCTTGGGTTATACTGGATCAATGACAGCGACAATATAGGAATGCCAATAATAATGACAGCGTCAAACGACGCTTTGGCAGGCTATTATGACGCCGATCTGTTTCGCCATATAGTGAAACATAAGGCCGATAAGGTTCCTGCACATTTGACTGAGATGGCAAACGGTATTCGCGACGATGATAATCCGGTGATCTGTATTGTCCGGTTTTAATACTGCGCGCGATGTTATAAAATATTATATAAGATGAAAGAAATATCAATTAAATGGAAGGCATTACCGCTTGCGGCGGCGACGGTATGCATGAGCATGGCTGGCTTTACGGCCTGTTTATGGACGTCCGGCTGTACAGCTCAGCCAAAGGACGATTATATTGTGGCTGCATGGGTCTGGCCTTCGTGTAACGACGACGAGCGGGGCAAAGATCTGTTCTGGGAAGAAGGCCCCGGCGAATGGGAAATGATTAAAAAAGCCCGTCCGCTCTATGAAGGTCATTACCAGCCGAAACAGCCCCTGTGGGGCTATGAACCGGACGATGACCCCGGGATAATGGAGAAATGGATTAACGCCGCTTCCGGTCACAGGGTAAACACCTTTATCTTCGACTGGTACTGGTATGACGGAAAACCGTTTCTGGAAAACACCGTCCGGGCATTTATCCAGTCGCCCAATACCGGCAGGATGAACTTTTACCTGATGTGGGCCAATCATCACATCACCGGACGCCTGCTGAACAGTTACAAATATTCTGCAGAAAAGTATCCGAACGATACGCTGATATGGAAAGGCACGGTCGACTGGGACGATTACAAAAACATAGTTGCACATGTGATTACTCATTTTTTTAAACAGCCGAATTACCTCAGGATAGACGGACAGCCCGTATTTGCGATATACCGGACGGATTTGCTGCTGAAAAGTTTCGGCAACAGCTGGGAGGAAACGCGCAAAGGACTGGACTATTTCCGCGACGAGGTAAAGAAAGCCGGTTTCCCGGGATTGCATCTGCAGTTAATCCATGACTGGAACCTGGAAGAGCCTTATTTGCTCAGTCCGCGGGCGGCAGGAGGGAAAACAGCGCGCGAAGTTATCGCACTGCTCGGCATCAACAGCGTTACGTCCTACAATATGGGCAAATGCAGTAACGACCATGTTCAAAATGCCGCTTTTGCGCATACGTTCCGTGAAAAACTGGATGCGGCGCTGGATATTCCGGTATTTCCCTGTGTCAGTACCGGATATGATAATTCTCCGAGGTATCCCAATCAGACCATAACAGGCATATACAACCAGAATCCGGAAAGTTTCAAGCCTCTGCTGCTGCAGGCAAAGGCTTACGCGGACAGGCATCCCGAACAGCCGAAAATTGTGGTGATTAATGCATGGAACGAATGGATTGAAGGCAGCTACCTTTTGCCGGATATGAAATACGGATTCGGATACCTGGAAGCCGTCAGAGAGGTGATGAGCGGAAAATATGACAGATACATGAAATAAAAATTGAAATCAGTATGATGCGCAATAAACAGGATATAACAGATTATAAAAAACTCTGGATTGCTTTGCTTCGTTCCTCGCAACTCCTCGCAATGACGGATAACCATCTGACATTACGTCTATTGCGCTGTACACGGTTATCCGTCATTGCGAGGTACGAAGCAATCCAGAAAGTTCAATTGTTATATGTTATTAATTTTCCTTCCCTAAAGGTATCCGCGAGAAAATCAACGCCATTCATTGCGTATGGATTTTTGATAGTCCATTCCGTCTATGCCGCGTTTCAGTTTACCGAAATGCCTTGCTATTGTTTTTTTAGAAGACTTGCCAGCTATGCCGCGTTTCAGCTTAGCG
>JAIRZR010000405.1 GCA_031267155.1 Prevotellaceae bacterium
CTTGCGTGTTTTAATTTTCTTTGCTTTCTTTGCCATTAATTTTATAAGTTTGTAATTAATATCATCCCGCCCCTCTGTCTTTAATTCTGTACTCTTTCATAAGGTCTCAAAGGGACTTTTTCCTAATTCCTATCATATCTTTTACACATTTTGTCTGTATAGCTATATCAGGACATGACAGTGTCAGCTAACTTTTAGTTCTTAGTTTTTAACTTTCATCACATTTGCACATTCGCCGCATTATTCAGTTTATATTCGACAAACAGTTCCACCGCCTGATATTCAGCCATTCCCAGCCTGTCGAAAATCTCGGCGGTGGCATGGTTTCTTTCTTCTGCACGCATCCAGAACTCCCTGGTATCCGTACCCGGAAACAGGGGGCGGTCTTTTTGGGATTGATGCTTGAAGATAGCCATGCGTTTGATGTAGGTCTCTTCGGGGCTTAGAGGCACAGCCATTTCCTGTTCGGCGACGTCCCATTCCTGCCATGCTCCGCGATAGAGCCATATACGGCAATCCTTCATCCATTCCTCCTTTTGGAGGCGTTTAACGGTCTCTATGATTGCCTGAAAACAAACCCTGTGAGTTCCATGTGGATCGGTCAAATCGCCTGCGGCATATATCTGGTGAGGCTTGATTTTTTGCAGCAGATCGCTTATAATCCTGATATCTTCCTCGCCAATGGGTTTCTTTTTCACCGTACCCGTTTCGTAGAATGGCAGGTCGAGGAAATGGATATTTTCTTCCTGCGCTCCGGCATACAGCGCTCCGGCACGCGCTTCGGTACGCCTGACAGCGGCTTTAATCATTTTCACCTCATCGGAATCGGTTTCCCCCGGCTTTTTCAGCCTGACGGATTCTTTTGCAGCATGATAAGCCCCGTCGGTAACTTCGGGGGAAAGATTGTATATCGACCCTATTTCGCGGACAAAATCCAGAAACCTCACAGCCTCGTCATCGAATACGGCAATATTTCCCGAAGTCTGGTATGCCACGTGAACCTCGTGACCCTGAGTACACAGTCGGGCGAAAGTTCCACCCATCGATATTACGTCGTCATCGGGATGCGGGCTGAATATGACCACTCTTTTCGGGAAAGGACGTGCGCGTTCGGGGCGGGTACTGTCGTCGGCATTGGGTTTTCCACCGGGCCAGCCCGTGATGGTATGCTGCAAATCGTTAAACACCCGTATATTGATCTGGCTTGCAGGACCACATTCCGAAATAAGGTCTCCAAGTCCGTTGTCGTTGTAGTCCCTGTCCGTTATTTTGAGGATTGGCTTGTTCAGTTTCCGGCATAGCCAGAACACCGCGCGGCGTATCAGTTTGCTGTTCCAGACGACATTGCCCGTCAGCCAGGGCGTTTTCATGCGGGTCAGTTCCGAAGCCGAGGCGTCGTCAAGTATGAAGGAAACAGCCTTGTGCCCCTGCAAATACGAGGCTGGAACCATCTCCGTAACACCCTCTTCAATAACCTTTTTGATGATCTTTGCTTTCCCTTCGCCCCATGCCATGAGGATTATTTCGCGGGCGTTCATTATCGTTCCAAGACCCATTGTCAGGCAGTATCTCGGCACATTTTCTTCACCGTAAAAGTTGCTCGCGGCGCCCATGCGGGTAGCATAGTCCAGGGAAATCAGTCTGGTTTTGGAATATTTGTCGGATCCGGGTTCGTTTGCGCCGATCTGTCCTCTGCTGTCGAGACTCAAGAGCTGCAAATCAATACCTCCCATTTTCCTTATCCTGTCTTCGTACGATTTACAGAACGAGGAAATTTTATCTTTCGCAATATCGCCCTTCAGGAGGTTTATGTTTTCTTTGGGGATATCTATGTTGGAAAATAAATATTCGTGCAGATACAGGTAGTGGCTCTGTATTTCCTGCGGAGGCAGGGGATAGTATTCGTCAATATTAAAAACGAATACATTCTTGAAACTCAATCCTTTTTTCCTGTGGATATTTACGAGTTCCTCGTAAACGCTTACGGCTGTAGAACCGGCAATTAATCCCAGCACGCAGGGTTTTCCCTCCGACTGTTTTTTGAGAACAGTCTCTGCAATTCTTTCCGCCACTATCTTTGAGGCGCTTTCGGAATCGGTAAACACATCTACCTGAACTTTCTCAAACCTTTTCGATATATCCTGACCTTTCATCATTTTATTTAAATATTTACTTTTATTAACAATATTTTGCCTGATTTGGTTTCAAATCCGAATGCAAATGTACATGAAATTTTCAATTCCGGATTTCCGTCGAAATATTATTTTGAGATGCTAAGGGATGAAAAATAAATAACATATAAATGTTTAATGTCACAAATTTAATTGCTGAAATAAAATTGCCATGTCCAATTGCCCATAGGGCATTAATATCAATAGAAATTTATCCAATACACCTTCACAACCCCGTTAGGGGTTGAATGTGAGAATATTTTGCAAACAATTCCGCCATTTGCCATCGCGTGCAAGCCTTAAAAGGCTTGTGGCTGGAGGTAAACGGTTTTCTATTGATATTGATGTCCTGCGGACAATTTCGCAATGCGCATTATGTTCACA
>JAIRZR010000410.1 GCA_031267155.1 Prevotellaceae bacterium
AATTCATCAGGCCAATAACGGTAGTTGCCCGTTTCATACCGATACATTGAATGTACATCCCGTTCATGGAGTTTTCCATGAAACCGAAAATATGTTCCACACGCGAACGAACGCGAGACTTTTCCCTGTTACCCGCTTTCTGTTCTTCTGTCAGCGGTTTATTTTTATAGCCCTTTTCACAGACCTGATTTTCCATACCCCTTTTTCCAGAGACAGATCTGTGATTTGCTCCCGAAACGACCAAACGGTCTTGCTGTCGGGTATATCGTCGGCAATCGTTAATTCCAAAAAACGCATGAAACTCATCCGGTCATTGATTTGATATTCTATCTGATCATCCGAAAGATTACAGTAGCGTTGAAGTATCAATATTTTGAACATCAATACATAATCGCAGGGCGGACGACCGCCCGGCGCTTTGGATAACTTATTCAGCTTCTCCTCCAAAAGTGACCTGAATAACTCAAAATCAATGCCTCTGTTCAATTTATCCAGCGGATCGCCCAATTGACTTAACTTGCTTAAACGGATGTCCTGATCCCAAAATCCGTAAACTTTATGCCGTTTGAATCTTTTCATTCGCAAAGGTACTCAAAAATTTAATAATATCATACTGTTCAATAATATATTTATCCCCCTAAATTGGATGCCGAGTTTTTAGAGGTGCCCTATAATACACACATGCACAAATTTCCTTTTTCCCTCTGATTGAAAAATTAACTCCAAGAATCACAATAAGATGAAGTTTTCTGCAATGTTTTTTTCACTTTTTTTTTCATAATATTAATATTTCTTTTTAACTTTGCGGCGTTTTATGGAATGATTTTTTACTTTGTTATATGTAAAAGTACTAAGAGTGAAAAATGTCAATAAATACAAATGAACAGAGGATAGCAACAAATAAGTAATTAAAAACATGCGTTTTTTATGGTAATAATAGATTTAGTCAAATGGTCGCCTCAAGGCAGTAAAACGATATATGCACACCGTTTTCACGAAACAAATTTGAGTACCTATACGCAGCTCATTGTGCAGGAATCGCAGGAAGCGGTTTTGTTTTCAAAGGGGCAGATTGTCGGCAAGTTCGGCCCGGGAAAACACACTTTGAATACCGAGAATTTACCGATTTTGAGAAGCCTTTTCGGGATTCCTTTCGGCGGGAAAAATCCGTTTACAGCAGAGGTTTGGTTTGTAAATAAAACCACTCCTTATAATATTGACTGGGAAACCGATAGCATGTCAATCCACGACCCCGACTACAATACGCAGCTTCCGCTTGTGTCGAAAGGGCGTTATGGATTAAAAATTTCCGATGCGGAAAAATTTCTGATAAAAATTGTCGGTACGAAAAGCGAGTTTACACAGGACGATCTGACCGACCAGTTCTACGGCGAGTTTTCGACAAGAACAAAATCAACTATAGTGCAGTTTATGCTCAAACACAGGATTGGCTTCAAGTCCGTTTCTGCGTTTTTAGCCGATCTTTCCGACTATTTGAAAGGAACAATGTCCTCGTTTTGGGAAAATCTCGGTTTGAATTTAACGCAATTCAACATTACGAGCATTGATATTGACGATAAAACGGAAACTGGCAGAAAGGTAAAAGAGGCAATCGCTCAGCAAAGTACCATGTCGATAACCGGACATACCTGGCAGCAGGAACAGATGTTCAATACTGCCAATAATGCTGTAGACAGTTTTGGCAACAGCAGTGGTGGACTTATCGGTGGCTTGATGGCTATAAACATGATGGGCGGAATGGGCGGCGGCGGCGCTGTCGGCAGTGGAATGATGAATCCGCAGTACAATCAGCCTGCTTTTGCCGGAAATAATCAGGGGGAAAACGGGCAAGTTCCTCAGCAGGAGCAGCAGGTTAAAATGGTTTACTGTTCCAATTGTGCAAAGAAATTCCCAAATACAACCCGTTTTTGTCCGCATTGCGGCGACCCCTATAATCCCTGTCCGAAATGCGGAACCGATAACGACCAAAATGCAAAACGCTGCATAAGCTGCGGAACGTCTCTGCAGGCAGAAGGCGGAAGCTGTCCCCATTGCAATGCGCCTTTGACGGCAGGAAGTACATTTTGCGGAAGCTGCGGAAAACAGGTACAGTCGAGCGATACCTGCAGCCGTTGCGGAACGGCGCTGCCGCCGTCGGTTAAATTTTGCCCGAAATGTGGAAATAAACGATCTACAATTTAATACATAACAATATGGATGCAAAAAAAATATTATCGTGGATTGCGCTGTTCATCGGCGAGGCAATTATCATTGCGGCATTTATTCTTTTCAGAGGCAGTTTGACAGACAGTATTTTAGTATTGGATATTATTGTTTCTTCCATTATTTACAGCCTGTTTTTTGTCGATATTCTTGTTCCCTGGTTTGACTTGGGCGACAAATCGCAAAAGAAAGTCGGCTCGCTCGGGCTGCGGTGGTTTTTCACCCTGTTTTATGCCTTTGCCGCCATTGCGACCATGCTTGTATGCCATTCTTACGACTGTTCGCTTGAAACGCAAATTCTCTGTCATTGCGTTTTGATTTTCTTTCTGATTTTGGGTTTTGTAGCTTCGCTTCATTCATCCGGTAAAGTTCGGCAGGTTTATCAGCAGGAAACTTCGAACCGTAAGGGCATTTTGGAAATGAAAAAGGCAGTTACGAATCTGAAAGACAGAATGAGCGGTTTATCCGGATTGCCCGAAAATGTCATTGACAGAATCAGTGTGCTCGAAGAAAGTTTGCGCTTTATTTCTCCAAGCGAAAACGCAGAGGCACACAGTTTGGAACAGCAGTTTGTCAGAGTAATTGACGACATTTCCTTTGCTGTTTCCAATTATTCCATGAATGAAGAAGCAATCGCAAGCAATCTCAAAAAACTTGAGAGAATTTATCAAAACCGGAAAAACATTTATTCAAGTTAACGCCTTAATTCCTATGGATACAAATATGTAAAACTAAAATAATTAAATAAGTATTAATATATGACAGGTAAAATTTTCCCCGAATCGAGTAATATCTACCAGGATCAGGCAAAGATATTATTCAACTATTACAGCCAGGCGGCTGAAAAAATCGTTCGCGAAGAGGAACGGATTGAACATGAAATCCTTCTTCTTGAACAGGAAAAGGCAATGCTGCAAAAAGAAATTTCCAATTTGTGGATATGGTTTATCACAATTATTCTGTTCTTTGTTTATTTTATAAAAAAGAACGGACTGGAAAAGCAAATTGCCTACAAGGACAGCTGTATCGCAGAATTTAGAAAGCAACATGCCGAAATTTTCCGCGATTACAGGGTAACAAAATTAGGAGTGGCGTACATTCCCCTCGCCGAGCAAATCAAGTACGAAGACAAGAGTTTTATTGTCGATTACACCGGCAAAGTAGATGAATCGGAAGTTACGCTGCAACTTTCGCGTCAAAACGATTTGCTGGTTGAAACAATCGCCGATTTGGAAAACCTCTCGTCCGAAGCTCCCATTGTGGAAACTTCAAACGATACGGAAACTATTGAAACAGACGAGTATTCCACTTCAATTCAGGAAATTAACCAGCACGATTATTTCGGGAAACTGGAACGCTCGCTGCGGACAATTTCATATTGTATGGACGACTTGGATACAACTTCGGTATCGCTTCCCCTGGTTGCCGACAAAAGCGAATATCTGCAATTTCTGAATGAATATGCTACAAGCGAAATCCCTGCAGACGCTCCGGTTATTCCTGTCTTCGACAGAGAAAAGTATGCCGGCAGCATCAATAAATTCCAGGAATTGAACAGACTGAAGGATTCATTGTCCAACAAAACGCAGCAGTTCGAAGATGTTTTGAAAGGCTTGATGGTAACAATGGCAAATTCCGTTCAGGCAATTTCGGCGCTGAAAGTCGCCTCCACCGATAAAGTTATTTTTGAATCGAACAAAGTCCTTTATCAAATTCTAAAATCGCCCTACAATCACTATTCACCCATACTCGAACATGAAGAAATTGAACGTATTCGCAACGAGAAATTTGATTACAGCGAAGATGTGCAGGGCTACGAACCATTCCAGCTTAAACAAAGTTCACGCGTGAAATACAATCTGCTCTCGGGTATGTGGACGGCAGAAGACGGCAGCACAAGCAACATGCCGTTTGGCATACACCAGATTTATGAGGAAATTGTTGCGCCGGTTGTGCAGAATCTGATGAATGAAAACCGGATCGAGCGCTTGAAAATCTACAATCATATTAAAGACCAGAAAATTGATTATCTCAATAAATGGCATCAGGATACCGACGCTTTCTATCGTGCCAGCCGCGCCGAAAGCGCTGACATTATCAATTTGATGCAGGCAAGTTTGCGCGAATATGTAGCGGCATACAATACTCTGATTTCATTGCAGCGCACGGAAGACAGCATGGTACAGTCAAAAGGCAATCTGGATTCAACCGTGGTTGATGTGGTTGATAATGCAGCCGAAACGCTTGCCGCATTTGAACTTCAATCGAATGAGTTTAAAAACACGCAAACCGGTTTTGAGGAATATATGGGACGTCTCAAGGATGATATTGACCTGAAAGCGGAAAAATTCGGGCATATCGAATATTACGATGCAAAATTGCGTGACGGACATTCCAACGAAGTTGCCATTGCGGCAAATGAAATTCACGATCTGGACGAACGCCGCAAACCGCTGGCTATTGTCAATCCGCTGTTTGCCAAAACTTCCGAACTCCCGCCTTCGCCAAATATTGAAGACATTACTTTTGAGCATATTTCCCTGAATTTGCCGATTATTGCCAGAAATGCGCTGGAAAATTTGGCAGACAATCCGCAGGAAGAGATCAAAACGCCTCAAGCCGAATATAGGGAAACGGAACAGAGAGGCGAAAATGAAGACGAAGGGTATCAATACTCCGAAGAAGAAATCAAGACGCCTCAAGCCGAACATGAAGAAACGGAGCAGAGAGACGAAAATGAAAACGAAGAATATCAATACTCCGAAGAGGAATATCAATATTCCGAAGAAGAGTTAAATGATTTGCCAAATGACGCTTTGCAGCAAATTATGAACGAACTGGGTTTGGAATATGACGCCCAGGATTTTGACCGCGAACAGGCAATTTTTGATATTCTCGAATCACAGGGTGAATTTGATAACGAATAGGAGGAACAGCTATGGCAACATTTAATTATACAGTGGATACCAACCCGATGGCAGAGGAAATCGGGACAGTATCAAATCACATTATAGGGACTACCACGGCGGTTGTGGCAATGCAAACTGCCGTCGTTTTGGCAGAAGAAAAAGCTGCCGACCATGTCTGCGACAATGTTAACAGGGGCTTTTATACCTTGATCCACTCTCAAATTTCACAGAAAATAGCCAAACTGCAAAGCGAAGTTGATTCGCAACTGATGCAACTCAATCAACAGCGCAGGCAACTTTTGGCTATCAAGGGACGAATGGAACGCGACTACAATATGATTTCGAACCGGTATTTAAAACTCTTTAACGGATTGAATCAAAATCTGAAACATCGAGTTTTTGAACTGGACAAACCGACTATTGACTTTGCTGTTCGCGAAGTGGAAAAAGTGTCGAACAGAACCAGGTATCTGACTGCAACCGTTCCCGTTTCGCAACTGGAATCCTTGTCGGCAAGTCAGAAAATCATTGCTTCGAACGTTAAGTTCCGCGGTCTGAAAGTGATTAATTCGATGACGCGCTTTTTGTCCGATATGTTGGAACAGAAAAAACTCACCGACCGGATTTTGCTTGCCGACAATTCAAAGGTGGAAAACGCCTCTCTGTCTGTTCCTGTTGTAATCAGCGAGTGTAACTTCGATAAATCCGATAACAAAAACCTTGATATCGCAGTAAATAATGTTGAACTGAGCACACAGATTCAATCTTCCATTAAAAATACCGTCAGTTCCTGCATCGAAAATATCCAGTGGCAGCACGAAAAGGAGATAAACAGGGAAGTAAAAAGTGAGTTTAGCAAATATCTTTCCGCCTCAAATTCTTCGCAGCGGGTAAAGGATATGGCGAACAGACTGTTTATGAACAGTAATTTTCAAACAATTAAAAACGAACAGTTATGAGTTATAGACGTTCATACAGAGAAAGAATAGCCGTGCATTATTCAGGTACTGTAAGTTATAGCTATCCTGCCTCGGAACGCGGAGGCTCGGGAACTGCTCATTACAGCGGGACGGAATACGAAGACGTAAATGTAAATCTTGATGTTGATACAGTCCCTTTTGATAAAAGTGTGGCAAAATGCAACACTAATGTTAATTTACTCACGGGCGCAGTCGTTGCCACCGAAGCGGCGCAGATTGCCTCTATCGACAGCAATGCAAAAAAAGTGGGACAAACCATAGTTGACGGTTTTTTCAAGACAATCCGTTCTGAAATCAGTCAGCAAATAATGGAATTATCAAGCCAGCTTGACGCTACACTGATGCACCTGCACGAACTGGCAAAACGCTGCGTGGACAAGCAGCGACAAATGGAAACAGACTATAACCGTATATCAAGCCGTTATATAAAGACATTTGATGATCTGAACAACGAACTGGAAAACCGCATTTTCGAGCTGAACAAGCCCGCATTTGTTTTCAAGCGCGAGAGCGACAAAAATTCAGTCCGTACTTTGGGCAGCGATCTGGTCAGCGTCGTTTCCGTCTTCGGGCGTGAAGGCGGCGAGTTGCAGGCAAAAATCAGCGCTTCCATTGCCAAAAAACGCGCACTGGACACTATCGGCAAAGCAAATACATTCCTGCTGAAGCAGAAAAGGATGAACAGCATAATTCATCAGAGCATGCTGAACGAAAATCGCGCTGCTACGCGGTATTCTCCTGTTTGCTATATGGAAACAGGCAATGAGCGAAGTCAAATAGAAAAGCAGGTTTATCAGGCCGGTTTTCTACCGGAAATTCAGGCAAACGAACTGATCGACGGTTTCCAGTCGCAAAAATGGGACGGGATTTCAAAAACAGACAGGGAAAATATTCAACGCTATTTCAACGCAGAAGTAAGCAAGCGATACGCTTCCACTGATCAGCACGAAAGCCGTGTAAGGGAAAATATTCTTAAAATGTTCAACTCCAATTTAATTAAAAGTATATAATTTAAAAAGTAAATAAGATGAAAGAATTAAAAGAACTTCGTTTCAACGAAACGGACATACATTTACAGGACAATCTTGTAAGAGGTTCAATTTTACCGGAAAAGGTAGCGGAGCTAAACCGTAATATTATTTTCAAAGGCAACAATGTGATAGAAGGCCCTGTTTATGGACATCGCCTGGAAATCCAGCAGGGCGATTTGGAAATTCAGGGCGCAGTTTTCTCACAGTTCGAACTCTATGTGAACAGTGAGGCGGAAGGAAATATTGCCTTCAAGAAAAGTGTCGGCTCCTCAAATTCCATCGTGTCGCGGGCTGCAAACTGCAATCTCGTTTTCTATTCCGATATAAACGCAAAAATCATAACGCTTTATAACGCATTTGTAGCCGGCAGCATTTATGCCGACGAAATCATTTTGGAAAACTGTGTGGTAATAGGCGGCGTTTTCGCAACCCAGCAGATTGATTTAAAAAATTGCATTGTCGGCACTTTCAACACTCCTTCCGTAAGAATTGAAGGAACTGTAAGCTTATTGCTGCCAAGTGCGTTTTCCATTGAAAAGATTCTTGCCGCCGCCGGTACAAAATTCTACAATTTGAGTTTGGCGGATTTAGGCTCATTGTATAAGGGCTTGCCGCAGTCTCAAAATTCCGGCAAAATAGAAATGAATATCGCAACCGATGAGGTTAAAACCAAGCTTGCCAACGAAGAAGTCCAGAAAACGCTGCGCAGTTATACTGTTATCGGTAAGGTGCTGGCAGCCGACCTGCTGGATACCGATAAATTCCAGAATCATTTTCTGCTTACTGCAGCAAGCCTGGGATCGCAATTGCTGAAAACATACGATATGGGCGTGGATAAAGATGGCAAACCTGTCGCATTGACGTTTAAGCGTATCCGCGATTTTTTCTATGATGTTCTCAATGGCAAAATTGAAATCCAAACTATTGACGGAAAATTTGATATTTCTCAAATCACAGGCAAATTATAGTTTATGGAGATAAAGAAATGTCCTTATTGCGGAAAAACTGTTTTGGCGATATCAAAAGCCTGCAAACATTGTAAAAAATCGTTTGAGGTAAATCATCCCGAAACTGTTAGGGGAGCTACAATACAGATGCCCAGTGCGGATATTGATGTTCCCGATACCCGCGAACTTGAACCGGACAGAAGAAAAACAGAAGGCGAACAGGATTTCGAACTTCTTTCTTCTAATACCGCGAATTATCTCTTTGAACATGAAAGACAGGAGAAAAAAGAGTCGCACAGTGAACAGGAAATGCTGTCTATAAAGAATATTATTCTGATAATTATTGTTAATATTATTTTGCCGGTAATAGGAGGGATTATCTGTTACCTTGCATTATCAAGAAGTAAAGCGAAGCAGTCAATAGTAGTGTCAGCAATAGTCTCCATAATTCGTATAGCGTATTTGGTAGAAAACTCATAAACCATTATAATCCGGTATATGTCACATTGACGTTTAAAAGTATCCGCGATTTCTTCTATGATGTTCTCAATGGCAAAATTGAAATTCAAACTGTTGACGGAAAATTTGATATTTCTCAAATCACAGGCAATAACAGTCTCCATAATCGGTATAATGATGTATTTATTACTCAAATAAGTCTGTATCAATATCATCAAGTTCTGAAAGAACGCAATCAAATGAAACAAACCTGATTACGCCACGTTGAGACTTGCTGCCGCTTCCCTTAATATTTGTCCGATATTATTTTTACGTTTGGGCAATAATTTATGGCGGAGTATAGCTGTTAAACAGTAAAATGTGAAGCCCTGTTGAAATTCTTTTTGAGGGATGTTATTTTTTTATACCTTTGCGCCCGCAAATTATGGCAGATTGTCCTATGGTGTAATGGTAGCACTGCAGATTTTGGTTCTGCCTGACCAGGTTCGAGTCCTGGTAGGACAACAAATAGCATATTCAACGATAACCATCTATCACCAAAAATCGTGAGACAAAAGCAATTGCAATTGTTTTTGGTGTTTCGCGTTACCAGCCATAACCAATTGAACAACTAAAAAACAGGTTTTTTTTTGGGTTTTTCATTTTTTATTAAATTTTCCCATTTCCTGTTCTTTCAATTCGTCAACTATTTTAACATAAGGTTTCATTGAATCGTAATCGCTGTGTCCTGTCCATTTCATAATTACTTCCGGAGGAATACCGAGAGA
The DNA here is from genome assembly GCA_031267155.1 of Prevotellaceae bacterium. Lineage (GTDB taxonomy): Bacteria > Bacteroidota > Bacteroidia > Bacteroidales > UBA932 > JAIRLF01. Next base: position 9,317 of record JAIRZR010000410.1, read on the forward strand.
CAAAGCATTTACGACAAATGTGCGCCGACCACAGTGAGTTGTCAGCAGAGCATATTTGGGATATACATTTTCAATACGTTCCGTTTTCTTAAAATAAACAATTCGTTGGGAATCATTTATCCCGGCTATTTTCCCCATGATTTTTAAACAGTCATTCATTTTCTGATTACTGATAACAGGTAACGCTTTGTCATTCTTAAAATGGACGTTTTTATACTTATTCAATATTGCCTTACTGTATTTATTCAATTCGATTTTAATACCGTCATTGGTTTTCTTTGTAACCACCACTATGTGGTTATCCTTTATGTCGGAACGTTTTAATTTATAAACGTCCGAATAGCGCAAACCCGTAAAACAGAGAAAACAGAACACATCGAGAACCGCAGACAGGGACGTTTTATTTTTGGGAAATTCAAACTCCAGCAAAGCCATCAGTTCGTCCCATGTCAAATGTATAACTTCCTTACTGTTCCCATCCGTTCCCTTTAATTTTGGTTTAAAGGATTCGTGTAATTTACCTTTATAATAATTCTTTGATTCTGCCCAGCGAAGAAACCACTTGAAAAGAGATATATTTTTTGCAACCGTTGAGTTTCTCAAATTTGCAACATCATGCAGATGAATTAAAAACTGCTGCAGTTTTTCATCGGTTAAGTTTTCAAAACTCAAATTTTCATCAAATGTTTTCAGATGATTTTTTACTGTCCCAAATCTGACATAAGTTAATTTTTCCCACTCCCGCTCTATTCCTTCCGTTTTAGTAAATTCATCATAAACATCCCGGAAAGATTTTACCGTTTCGGGCGCCTTTTTCCCGTTCATTTCATCAAAGGCATTTTTCAACTCATCCGGAGCGGGAGCGCGTTTTTCCAGCAATTCATAGCGTACAAATATTTCATTGATTTGCGTTTCAGCAGTCATTATAGCCCTGTTTATTTCGTTTCCGGACTGCTTAAACTTATTTTTAGCGTTCGGAATAACGCGCATTATTTCAGCATCCCATTTTGACGGCTCAATACTGTAACCGATACGGATATCGACACGTTTCCCGCTATAGCTTACACGCATCCGGATCGGTTTACAGTCTGCCTTTTGCGGAAACAAATCAAATTTTATCGTCCTTTTCATTTTCCCCGAACATTTTACCACGACCAAGGAACAGCCAGTCGGCAGAAACGGAATAAACACTGCACAGACTGCATAATGCGTCAAACTCAATACATTTATAACGGGACTGATAATCCGGTTTTGGAGACAGCCCGTATGTTAAGCGTATTTCGCGATAGCGTGACGAACTTAGATTAAATTCCCTGCAAAATGATGACAGCGAAGATATGCGTTTCAACCTTATCAGTTCGCTTAGAGCAATGAAAAACCGCCTGTTTATGCCTTCCGTTATTGCCGATGCCGTTCTCATAATAATATAATAAACGGCATTGCTTTAATTATTTTTCATTTTTAACGGTTTGCCCTGTATCACTTCAATAATGGAGATAAGGCGTCCAGTTTGCAAATCCTTTTCACGAATGATTTCCTGATACCGAACAGGCATCCGTAAAACTGCGCCGTTATAATCCGTATTTACATTATTGCCGGAACCCGTAACCGATGTATTACCCATCATATTGTCGCCTGTCAGACTGATATTATTCCCGCTTTTGTCTATTAGCATTTCACCTTCACCGGTGAGAATCCATATTGGATTCAGTTCCGGAAATGCCGCAGTAATCCGCTTCAATTTGTCGGTCTGAATAGATTTCCGGATAGAATTTACACAGTTTAACGACACCCCGCCCATCATTTCGCAGAATTTTCTTTCGCTTATGCCTTTGTACTTAATGTACTCCCTGATACGTTCTTTTACACCCATTTTAATAACATTCTTTGCAGTTAGAAATTTAATTTTGCAAAGGTAAGGCAAAATTTTTACATGCGTAAACGGCAAATTCACGCTATAAAGGTAAATGAAGGTAAATAAATATAAAGCGCTAATAATTAAAGAAAATAGAGCATGGAATAACAGTTAAAAGCATGAATAAGGAAATTATACAAAGAAAAGACTGATTATTCGAACAGACTTATTGCCATTTAAAAGTTAAGAATGTCAAAGAATGCAGAAAAAGCTAATGGCAAGAATTGAATATAACGAGTAAAACTGCCATATTTTAATTGAAAAGGCGTCTCTTAATCCTGTTAATTCTTAATTTCGAAAATCCTGTACCCATTTTAATTACAAGAAACTCAATCAAATAAAAATTCGTAAAACAAATTTCAGATTAAATTATTCATCGTATTATTTTTTTATTTACCTTTGCCACGTTTTATGGAATGATTTTTTATGTATAAAAGTTAAAGTATTTTTTATGGTTTGTTTAACCTCATATTACCGCTTCAAAGATTCGGAGACAATCTCCGGAATAATCCCATTGTCAAATACTTTGGCACGATTTTTGTACACACACACACACACCTTATCAAATATGAACTTGGCGGTGGCATAAACCACGTCAGTAATCCTATCAGTTATACTGTAGCAAGCGCAGCAATTACATTGCAGGAGCCAACACGTTCAGGCTATACATTTGCAGGCTGGGAAGAAGGAGAAGGTACGATCCCCTCCGGCAGTACGGAACCCAAAACTTTTACTGCTCAATGGTCTCCAAGCGTTTACACTGTCAGCTATACGCTGAACGGCGGCACAAATCATGACGGCAATCCTGCAAGCTATACCGTGGAAAGTCCGGCAATTACATTGCAGGCTCCGACACGGCAGGGCTATGACTTTGCGGGCTGGGCGGAAGAGGAAGGTAAAATCCCCGCCGGCAGCACGGGTAATAAAACCTTTACTGCCCGGTGGCTTATACTTGCCGGACACTACAGCATCGCTTATGTACTGGGCGGGGGCGAAAACCATCCCGACAATCCCGGTACATACACCTCAGGCGATGATGTCATTACTCTTAAAAACCCGAACAGACCGGGATATACCTTTGAGGGCTGGCTCCCGGAGAACACAATCCCGGCAGGCAGCACGGGCGACAAAACCTTTGCGGCACAGTGGGCTATAATTGATGGACATTAAAGCATTACTTACGAACTGTGCGGAGGCGAATACCATCCCGACAATCCCGGGACATACACCTCAGGCGATGATGCCATTTCTCTTAAAGTCCCGAACAGAGAGGGATATTCATTTGAGGTCTGGCTTCCGGTATATACAATTCCGGCAGGCAGCACGGGCGACAAAAGCTTTACGGCTCAATGGGCTATAATTGAGGGATATTACAGCATTACTTATGTACTGGACGGAGGCGAAAACCATCCCGACAATCCCGGGACATACACCTCGGGCGATGACGCCATTACCCTTAGAGACCCGAACAGAGCGGGATATGCCTTTGAGGGCTGGTTGCCGGAGAACACAATCCCCTCCGGCAGCACGGGCGAGAAAACCTTTACCGCACAGTGGGCCATACTCACGTACAGTATCGGCTATGAACTGAATGCCGGTACGAACCACAGCGACAATCCCACCGGCTATACCGTGGAAAGCGCGACGGTCAGCCTGCAGAACCCGTACAGGCCGGGCTATACATTCGAAGGCTGGGCGGAAGGAAACACGATTGCCTCCGGCAGTACCGGCGACAAAATTTTCACTGCCCAATGGTCGCCGAGATACTACGAAATCAAATATGAACTTGGCGGCGGCACAAACCATCCCGACAATCCCGAAGTATATACCGGAATCGACGAAATCACACTGCAGAACCCGTTCAGGGAAGGCTACACTTTCGAAGGCTGGGCTGAAGGAAACACAATCCCGGCAGGCAGTACGGGCGACAGAACCTTCACCGCACAATGGTCAATAATCACAGGCTACTACCGTATTGTCTATGTGCTTGACGGCGGCACAAACCATCCCGCCAATCCCGAAGTATATACTGAAAACGACGGGATTACACTGCAAAACCCGGTCAGGACGGGATACACGTTTGATGGCTGGGCCGAAGGGAATACAATCCCGGCAGGCAGCACGGGAGATAAAACCTTCACGGCTCAATGGAAATGCAGCGAGGCAAATATCGTTGAGATCACGCTTGACGGCGTGAACATTACCGGCAGGGAAAACGGCGGAGTGTTCAAATATTCCATAGACGGATGCGATAAAACATCGCTGATGCTGAATCTGAATGTATCTCCGGGGGCAAACGTAAGCGTCAACGGGGAGGCGTATCCGTCTTCGGGCTACGAAATTGTCCCGGACGGCGGGCCGGCCTCCATAGCATCCGTATCCATCCGGATTGTTTCGGAAGCGGGCGACAATGCTGTGGAATATACGCTGAGAATTGCCCTCCCCGCCGGCGGCAGCCTGTATTATCAACGCTGGAGCGACGTGCTTGCGGTCAATGTCAATCCGGA
>JAIRZR010000420.1 GCA_031267155.1 Prevotellaceae bacterium
GGCAGCACGCGTCCTGCCTTTGACTACGTCGAACTTACGTTTCAGGCAGCAGTAGAGGGGAGACGCGTCTTCCGCAAGCTGCGCTTCGCTTGCATGCGGTTACGAAAATAAAGCCCTTCGGGCTATGATGCCTTGAGAAAATTTTGGACAATGTAATAATGAAAAATGTAATGCTTATTTTCTGACAACCCCTTAGCCAAACCCAAAGCAATAGCGCTGCCGATATTGCCCGTTCCAATAATTGTGATTTTCATCTTTATGTAAATTTAAAATATTCATCAATCCAGCGCAGTTAACCTGTAATTGAGTTTCGCAAACATCTCCCGCCACCGGTTGCAGGCACAGTATTTTATCCGTCAAATTGCGTTTATTCTCCTGATATGAAATAGAATGCGATAACTTAACTGTCATATTATCTTAATTTTACAATAAATCCCGCATCAATCCAGTTTCCATAATCGAGCATGTTACGGCTGCCTGCATCCATACACGAGATATTGACGAAGCGGCTGCCTTCGGGTATTGCCACATCGAATCGCCACGGCTCCTGCGAAAGGCGCATTACAGGGCTTTCCGCCATCTTCACCCCGTCGATATACACACAGAAAACGACGCTGCTATGTATGCCGATGGCGCGGGCATTATTCTGTTCGAGCATGTTTTCATCAACGCCTGCCCGCGCTACAAAGCGTTTATATTCAGGCTTGACAGCATACTGTACCGACGAAGGCGCTCTGAAACCCATTCCGTGGGCGTATGTTGTTCCGCGTACACGCAGGGGTTTTCCTTCATACGATTTCTGTTTTTGCGGATACCACATGCAAAACGGCACGCTTTTCAAATATGCATTGCTTATATAATTCAAATCTTCCAGATAGACGTCCGGCGCGGGAGGTATCTGCGAAGGCATTTTGACATAGCAGGACAGCGAGGAGAGACTGACCTGTTTCCCATTTCGAAAAGCGGCAGCACGCAGAGTAGCCGTTTCCTGAATTTTCAGTGGATCAGTATATAAAGCAGATTTTACCGTTGGATCGCTTCCGTCGATTGTATAGCGTATTTCGGCGCCATCAAGCCATGGAGCAGTGAGCGTTACCACCGTTGTCTGTTCGATAAAATAGGGACGTTCGGGTTTTCCCCAGGGTACGAAACGGACATAATCGACAGGCGTGCCGGTCTCCCACAGTCCGGCAGCACGTAAATCGTCGCCCATGTTGACATTTGGGATACCTGCCTTCTGGAGATTTTCGTCAATTTCAGTTGTGCCCGTATCCGGAGTATAGCCTCTGTCAGGCTCGTAGGCAGTGTATGCGTCGTTAAGATCGCGGGCAAGCATGCAGTTAAATCCGGCTTTCCACATGCTCGACATGGCTCCGGGTTTGCCGAACACGCACATGTTTGTGTGGACGCCCATGTATATAATGCCTGTGATGCCGCGTTCGCTAAGCAGGGAAAATATCTCGTCGGTCGATGAAGATATCAAATCGCTGTCGTCTATCTTCAAATCGGGATGCATGGCGTCCCAGCCGTAATTGACGTGGCAGTGGACTCCCGGTCCGCACATACATTTTCCGTAGGGCGCCGTAAATTTTGCAGTAAGGTCTTCGCGTATTTTCGGCGTCTGCCGGCGTTCCACTGCAACGGCTCTTTCGTACTGGGGATAACCGGAATAGGCGGTTACTACATCGCTTGGATTCCAGACAATCTGCATTCCGAGTTCCCGTGCAACAGACAGTACGCTGTTCATGCGCGGAACCATTGCCGACACACGTTCCGATGCAGTCATGCACCAGTGCGAGTTCCACATGTCAATAATAATGACTGCGGTTTTGGCAGGATCTACCGTGGTCGGCGTCATAAGGACTTCACCCGTTGCGGCATTGCGTGTCTGACAGTTAAGGATAATATTCTTTGAATATGCAGGTGAAACAGCGCCCGCACAAAGCAGTAAAACAGCTATAAATAAACCTGTTTTTGACATTGTTTTAGATGAGGGATTTCTATAATTAATTCATCTTTCAACGATTTTTTGCAGGAAAATCGAAATCCCGTTAAATTCTTCTGCAAGAAATCGGCGGCAAAATTATACAAAAAATTTAATTCAGGATTGAATTATAACCGGAAGTCGAAAGGTGCATTGACTACGTCGAACTTCGTTTCCAAAATGTCGGGAAAGTATATCAGGGAAACGAAAGCAGGGCAGTCGATGCCACAGTACCCTTGCCGGCTTTCCTGAACGGCGAGCACGCAGCATGAAATTCTGAATTCGTCAGAATCTCATGCTGTGAATGTGGCAATTGTGGCCGTCATTGCGGGCTTGAACCGCAATCCCCTGCAAGCAAAATGGGTTAATTCTTTTTTTGAGGTGCTATGAAAAAAGTTCTACCTTTATCGGTCTAAATATCAAATAACAATCTGCCGTTCGCGTCGGGCGAGTCCTTCGTGGATGAATACGACGTTGTCTGTAAAAAAGGATATAGAGGGAATTTAAAGTGCCCTTTAAAGCGCCATTATTTAATCATTCCCTTCTTTCCTCGAACCATAATACCAAAAAACACCCTCCGCACCCTGAAATTTTGGGTGCGGAGGGTAAAAGTTTTCCCTGGAAATGTGAACTGTTCCCTTTCGTCCGCCTCGATAACGGTTTTTTACGGCGGCGTATTCGGAGCGGGCTAATTTCTTCAAATTTTTGACTACTTTTGCGGAGCATAATTAAATGGCGGTAAAATGGAAACGACATTGGAAAAGAAGATATTAGACAGGGAAGCAAGCGACAGACTCAGTTTCATTACGTTCATTATTCCGGAATTTGCACGTTCATACAAGATGAACAAGCAGGATGCCTATCTCTATTTGAAAAAGTATGGAGGTCTGGACTATCTTTATGAGCACTGGTGGGCTTTGCATACCGATAATCCGTTTTGGGCAGTCAGGGATTTATATGAAGTGTGTTACAAAAATGGCGGTTTGCGATGAAAGGGTGATTAAGATACGGGACAATACCATGTTTATGGTATTTTTTGCTTTTTGGAAATCGCATGTTATTTTAGATGCGAAAAATATTTTGCAAACGGGCGCAAAACTTTGTCATAATTTCATTACAGTATTACAGTTCCAACTGCTGAATATCGACATTCGTAAAAAAACCGCTGACAAGGACAAAATACGGAGGCAGTATACCATCGCGGCTCCACTTCATTTCAACATTCAGCAATTTTAATGAGGTCTGACTGA
>JAIRZR010000427.1 GCA_031267155.1 Prevotellaceae bacterium
TTTACCGACGCCGCTGTGAATGAAAACGGAAACCGCTATCAAAACCCGTTAACGCCGAAACACCGTATCAATGCGGTTTTGATGTACGAAGTAGAAGAAAAGTGGCGGGCAGGACTGGAAGCCTACTACAACAGCCGTCAATCGTTGAACGACGGCACAACCGGACAGGCTTACTGGGTATTCGGAGCGATAGCAGAGCGGATTTGGGAACATTTCTCTGTCTTTGTCAACTTTGAAAACTTTACCGACACGCGGCAAACACGCTTCGGAAACATCTACACGGGCACAATAACCAGCCCCGTTTTCAAAGATATTTACGCGCCGCTCGACGGTTTTGTAATTAACGCAGGGGTAAAGGTGAGATTTTGACGGATATGAAAACGGGAAATTTCTTTCCTAACATAAAAATACCATAAACATGGTATTGTCCCGCATCTTAATCGCCCCGACCTTTGCCTCCGCAAATGTGACCCGGAAACTCCGGAACATGTTCGGAAGACTTTATAACAAGTTCGGAAAACTCAGAAACATGTTTGGAAAACTTCGGAACAAGTTCGGAAAACTCCAGAACATGTTCGGAAAATCTCAGAACAAGTTCGGAAAACTCCAGAACATGTTTGGAAAATCTCAGAACATGTTCGGGAAACTTCAGAACTTGTTTGGAAAATCTCAGAACAAGTTCTGAAAACTTCGGAAACAGATGTCAGGAATAAAAATGGTAATTTGAATATATTGATTTATAAACATTTAATTGGAAAAGAATATGAGTAAAGATGCAATTCCCAAAACGATTACGGGATTTACGGAGTACATTAAAATTGCTTATCAGAAAGCGTTGATGAATTTGGGCGCCTACGGGATTTCACCCGCCAAGTTTGCCGTGATAACCACCCTTTATAATGACTACATCGCAAAGGAAGCGCTTGCGGCAAATCCTGACACGGCGACGAAGGGTAACCGCGAAGCGCGCGACGAGGCACACGACGCGCTGGAAAAGGCATGGCGGCAGTTCCTGAACGAATCTATCCGGTACAACACGGCGGTAAGCACAGCCGACAGGGAAGTTTTCGGCATATCACCGCGCGACGGCATACGCACCCCGCCGCAGACACCGACCGACACGGGCATCGTGAACGTGAAACGCTTAGGCGCCTTCGAGTTCGAAGCCACCGTAATAGACGAAAAGACCTCGAAGCGCAAGCTACCGGCGCACGCCACGGGCAGCTACATCTACCTGTCCGTTTCCGAACCGGGCGTCCTGCCCGAAGACATCGACGCATATCGGAAGCTGGAGTTCTCGTCAAATGCACGCCATGAGCTGCACTTCTCCCCCTCCGAGCTGGGTAAGCAGGCGAACGTCTATGTCCGCTATTCCAATCAGCATGAAAAGGAAGGTCCGGCAGGCCCGATAGAAACGTTTTTCATCAATTAGCAGGGCAATCGAAAAAGCAATGAACCATCCAAATCGCAGCATCCGGCTTTTGGCTACAAGAAAAGCTGATTTGGCAACATTTACCATTTCCCTTTTATTTACTTTTGCACCGTAAAATAAAAAGAAAACGATATGAAAATATTTGTAACGGGAGCATCCGGATTTATCGGCTCCGCCACAGTAAAAGAGTTATTGACAGCAGGTCATGAAGTAATCGGGCTGGCACGTTCCGATGAATCTGCAAAAACAGTCAGCGATTTGGGCGCCCAGGCGCTGAAAGGAAGCATTGAGGATTTTGATATTTTGAAGCAGGGCGCATCGCAGGTAGACGGCGTCATTCACACCGCCTTCTTTCATGACTTTAATCAGTTTGCAAAAGCAAATGATATGGATAAGGCAGCGATAGAAGCAATGGGCGAAGCCCTGTATGGAACAGGCAAGCCGATAATTGTTACCGGCGGTATTCTGGGATTGCCCAAAACAAACGGATTCGCCACCGAAGCGGATGCGGCTCCCGACTTTCCGAGATTTTCCGAAGCCGCCGCAATGGCTTTGGCCGAAAGAGGCGTTTACGCATCGATCGTCCGCCTGTCGCCTTCGGTACACGGAAAGGGCGAAAAGGGCTTTGTCCCTTTCATTATAGGGCAGGCGCTCAGGAATGGAGTGTCTGCATACGTGGAAGACGGCAATAATCGCTGGCCTGCCATACACCGGCTGGATGCGGCGCTCCTGTACCGTCTGGCTGTGGAAAAGGGAATAAAAGGCGCACGGTATAATGCCGTTGCCGAAGAAGGAATCAAAATACGTGAAATTGCCGAACTGACAGGCAAAACATTGAATCTTCCCGTTAAATCCCTGTCGGGAGAAGACGCCGCACAGCATTTTGAATGGATGATACGCTTTATCGGATTCGACGAACCGGCAACAAGCTATAAAACGCAGGAGTTGCTTGGCTGGAAGCCAAAGCATATCGGTTTACTGGAAGACATGAAAGAAAATTATTTTTAACCAATGGACAGGCATAAAACATTAAAACATATAAAAACAGTCAGCGAATTTCATCAGCTTAGAGGGCTGCCCAAGCCGGAGCATCCTTTAATAAGTATTGTTGATTTCAAAACGGCGCCTCCTCCCTCCGAAGACATAAAAGGAGAGAGCTGGATGCTGAATTTTTATTGTATTGCCATTAAACGGGGATTAAAAGGGAAAATAAAGTACGGACACCAAACGTATGATTTCGATGAAGGCGTCATGTCATTTTCCGCCCCAAATCAAGTGCTTGGAATCGAAGCCGACGCTACTCAGGACTTCAAACCCGCATCGGGATGGATGCTGCTTGTTCATCCCGATTTCCTGTGGAATACCCCTTTGGGCAAGAGCATTAAGAATTATGAATATTTCGGTTATTCTGTGAATGAAGCCCTCTTTCTTTCGGAAAAAGAAGAAATTATTATCAACCATATCATACAAAACATTCAGCAGGAATATCACTCAAACATTGACAAATTCAGCCAAAACATTATCATATCACAACTGGAGACCCTGCTCAATTATGCAGAGCGGTTTTACCAGCGGCAATTCATCACACGGAAAATAACAAGTCACCAAGTCCTCGACCGGCTGGAAAAAGTCCT
>JAIRZR010000496.1 GCA_031267155.1 Prevotellaceae bacterium
ATTGTGTTCGGAAGCCTCTGGCTCGGGAGTCTCGTCCTGAATACCGGAGATGCAGTAAAATTCAACAGCGATATATCACTCCAAAGTGTTGGCGACATGATATTTCAATACATAATCGGGAGCATCATGCTGGCAACGCTTGCCGGCAGCCTGATGTTTCTCATAAGCTATGCACTTCTGTCGAAAATCCGCAAACCGGCGAAAGATTAAGGAAATAACATATTAAAGGACGCGCTCTGTTATTGAAACCATTAACGATGGATTGAAAAATATTTGTCAAATAGAGCATTCCAGACACAGAAGTACGGTTAATTTTCTGATGAATCTGCTGTCTGCACTCGCGGCATACTGTTTCTTTGACAAAAAGCCTGCCATTCAGTTTGACCGGGAAAAAACTGACAGCCAGCTGGTGCTGTTCTGATAAAACTCAATTACTTATAGAGTTCCATAATAAAAAATCCGAAATGATGATTGCTGCGGAAAAATAAACTTGTGTCCATTAGTTCTTTTGTTTACTGGCTTGAAGTCAGGATGCTTATCCCGAACTCAGGTTTAAACTTTAGAACGTAAAATTATACACTTTTCCCGAAATACACAAATCATTTATTCATTATACAAATCCCCACTGTAATGCCAGGCCTGTTCGACTTGAACAGCGGCAATTTCCTGAAGCTGGTTGCAGAACAGTACGGGGCGGAGGCGAAAATCATCCCGACAATCCCGAAACATACGCCCCGACCGAACCCATTACCTTATCCGCCATTGCGAGCCTGACCCACAGTTCGTCATTTTCAGGGCGTTTCAATTGAAACGGGGAGAGGTTTCAAAGGCTCTCCCCGTCAAATAGTTATGGTATAATAACAAAATCCTATTCCGAAATCACTTCGAACTTAATTTTAGCATGGATATTCTTGTAAACTTTGATATCCGCCTCATAAGTTCCAACTTCTTTGATATTGTCATCTCCGACGATGGAAATATTTTTCCTGTCAATTTCAAAACCTTTAATGGCAAGAGCTTCGGAAATCTGTATATTATTTACAGAACCGAATATTTTTCCCGTCGAACTTGTTTTTGCGCCGATCTGTATCACTTCCAGCGCTTCCAGTCCGGCAACTGTCAGATTTGCTTCCGAGCGGAAATTTTCTTCCTTATGAGCACGCTGGCGCATATTTTCCGCATGGATTTTTTTTGCAGAAGCAGTCGCAAGAATAGCGAAACCCTGAGGTATCAGGTAATTTGTCGCATATCCATTTTTTACATTTACCGTATCGTCTTTGTGTCCCAAATTGGGAACATCCTGTTTCAAAATAATTTCCATAAAATCCTTACGTTTTTTTATTTTAATAAATCTGTTACAAAAGGCAGTAAAGCCAAGTGTCTGGCGCGTTTAACAGCCTGCGAAACCTTACGTTGAAACTTCAGCGATGTTCCGGTTAAACGGCGAGGGAGAATTTTACCCTGTTCATTCAGAAATCTTTTGAGAAATTCTGCGTCCTTATAATCTACATACTTGATCCCGGCTTTCTTAAAGCGGCAGTATTTTTTCTTCCTGACTTCCACCGTTGGCGGATTCAAATATCTTATTTCATTCGGTATCATACTTACTGATTTGGGGATTGTTCCTGTTGTTTAATACTTCTTTTTTTCTCCGCATAGGCAATCGCATGTTTATCCATGCGAAATGTAAGAAATCGGATGATTCTTTCATCACGGCGATACTGCGTTTCAAGTTTCTCGACAAAATCGCCCTCCGACTTGAATTCAACAAGATGGTAAAATCCTGTCGTTTTTTTCTGGATGGGGTAGGCTAACTTTCGCAAACCCCAGTCTTCTTTGTGGACTATCTCGCCTCCATTTTCGCTGATATAGTCCGAATACTTTTTTACCGCTTCCTTTACCTGTGTTTCAGATAAAACGGGAGTTAAAATGAAAACGGTTTCATACTGATTTGACATAAAATACAAACTGTTTTTAATAATTTTTTTATAAATTTCAGGCGGCAAAGGTAAAAACTATATTTCAAACTGACAAATTTTTTTCATTTGATACTGGTAATGTGTGAAAAATAAAGTGATTGGAGTTAATCCGAAAATTGACAGCGAACTCAATTGCGCCGACACCGCGGTCGTTGATCCGGATAAGGATACTGTTTGGCGATAGATGGGACGACAGATTGCGGACGGTGAGGATAAACGGTTGCATGGCGGAAACGTCGAGATCCGTCATCAAGCTGTCGATAGCTATTTTAACTCCGGTCTCCGTGTTTTTGTATGCCGGCACATGGAAGGGAGCGGTCAGGAGGAGTGTCGCCGCTGTTGGTTATACCACGCGCGAGGCAGTTTTGTGCATTGCAGACTGACGCCGTAAGGCGTCAAATATAGATAACCCCGAACAAGCGTAGCGCAGTTCGGGGTATAGCATACATCTCTCCACAACTCCGTAAGGAGTTGAACTCCTTCGGAGTTCTGACGGAGCTTGGACAGTTTGCCCCGAGCTGCGCTTCGCTTGCACGGGCTTATCAAAATTGGACGCCTACGGCGTCAAAAAACACGAAGCATCTCCACATTTTTATATCACAATTTTAGTCCGCGCACAGTATAGCTTCATATTGACAGTATTTCGGGGTATCTGTCGCCATCAATATCGCCAATGAACGGGATACCGTTCCATTCTAATGACGCTAATTGTATTTGCGCAAGGATTTCTTCCTTTTCCGGACTCCAGATGTAAATGATTTTTTAAATTATATAAATATCAATGAAAAC
>JAIRZR010000500.1 GCA_031267155.1 Prevotellaceae bacterium
ATAGAAAACCGTTTATTTCCCGTCACAAGCCTTTTAAGGCTTGCACGCGATAGCAAGTGGTGAAATTGTTTACCGCACTCTCATCTGAATTACAAAATGTCCCGATATTCAACCCCTAATGGGGTTGTGGTGTGTGTGTTGTTTCTATTGATATTAATGCCCTACGGGCAATTGGACATGGCAATTAAATTTGTGAACATAGTAAAGCAATCCAGAAAAGCATCTTAATGTGCTACTTACGAAAAGTATCATTATAAGCGAAGCGAAGCAAATCCGAAAGCCCTGTAATACTGTCTCAGATCAAAGAAGTGTTCTTCAGAGCCTGTTTGAGGTCGGCGATTAAATCGTCGCTGTCTTCTATCCCTGCCGAGACACGGATAAGAGTATCGGAGATTCCCACCTGCTCGCGGATTTCCTTCGGCACGGAAGAATGTGTCATAAGCGCAGGCAGTTCGATGAGCGATTCCACGCCTCCAAGACTTTCCGCCAGGGAAAAGACGCGAAGCTTTTCCAGGAACGCTTCGGCGTCGGATTGATTGCCGTTTATCTCGAACGACAGCACTCCGCCGTAGCCCGATGCCTGAGCTTTAGCCAGAGCATGTTGAGGATGATTTTCGAGACCCGGATAAATAACCTTTTTGATTCGTGGATGTTTCAGCAGATACCTGGCTATGCTGAGCGCATTTTTCTGATGCTGTTCCATTCGCAGAGCCAGAGTTTTCACGCCCCGCAGCGTGAGGTATGAATCGAAAGGGGAAAGTACTGCGCCGATAGCATTCTGATGATATTGAAGCTTTTCGTAATATCCGGGACGGTTAAGCAAAAGCGCCCCGCCCAGCACATCGCTGTGTCCCCCGATATATTTTGTCGAACTGTGTACAACGATGTCGGCGCCCAGATCGAGCGGTTTCTGGAAATACGGCGAAAGGAAAGTATTGTCGACCACAAGTATCAGTCCGTGAGCTGCCGAAATCCTGGAAATTGCCGATATGTCGCAGATTTTGAGCAGGGGATTGGATGGAGATTCAATCCATATCAGGCGGGTTTGCGGAGTGATTGCCTTTTCGACGAGCGAAGCCTCGCTTGCATCGACAAAAGTTACGCGGATGCCGTACCTGTTAAAAACATTGTTGAACAGCCGTTTTGATCCGCCGTACAGATCGTCGAAAGCCACTATGTGATCGCCGCTTTTCAGCAGGGCGGTCAGGAGAGTTGTTTCGGCGGCAAGACCCGAACTGAATGCAAGTCCGTATTCAGCATTTTCGAGCGCGGCAAGCTTCGATTCCAGCGCCCTGCGTGTCGGGTTCAGGCTGCGTGTATATTCATATCCGGCAGTCGGGACGCCCACTTTTTCGCGGGCAAAAGTCGTTGACAGATGAATGGGAACAACGACGTCGCCTGTTGCTCCGCTGCGAAAATCAGGCTCTTCGCCTGCATGGATGGCTTTTGTTGCAAAGCCCCGTAAATCTTTTGTACTCATTTTTATAATAATTTATTCTTTATTTAACAGTTCGGTGAAACCATGGCCTGAGAGCCATTGATCGCTGTATATTTTCGAAAGATATTTGTTCCCGCTGTCGCATGCAAACGTTACAACCCGTTTGGGAACAGTCTGTTCGCGGCAGTACAGGATAGCGGCGCCAAGCAGAGTTCCCGTAGATGAGCCGGCAAAGATGCCTTCACTGCGAAGCAGTTCGCGTACGGCTTCGATACTGTCCCTGTCGCTGACCGTGTATGCCCTGCGGGTCATGGACAAATCGGCGATAATCGGGATAAAATCCTCGCCGATTCCTTCCACCAGCCACGAACCTGCATCCGTCCGCAAGACGTTCATGTTGATATAATCCGCCAGAATGGAGCCTTCCGGATCGGCCAGAATAAATTCGGTATGCGGTGAAAACTTTTTGAAAAAGCGTGTCAGTCCGCTTATCGTGCCCGAAGAACCAATGCCTGCGACTATTGCATCAACCTGATGTTCCATCTGTTCCCAGATTTCGGGAGCGGTGGTTTTTTCGTGAGCCGCGGGATTGGCGGGATTCTCGAACTGGTTGATGTAATACGCATTCCGTTCGGCGGCGATGCGTCTGGCATAATCCTGATAATATTTCGGATGACCCTTCCCGACATCGGAACGGGTGATGATGATTTCCGTATCCAGCGCCCGCAGGTGGCTGATTTTTTCACTGCTCATCTTGTCGGGAATCACCAGGATAAGTTTGTATCCTTTCAGACGCGCGACCAGCGCCAGACCTATGCCGGTATTGCCGGCTGTAGCTTCGACCAGAGTATCGCCCGGATGTATGAGACCCTGTTTTTCAGCTTCGCTGACCATAAAAAGCCCTGTACGGTCTTTGATGGATCCGCCCGGATTTTGATTTTCCAGTTTCATAAACAGGCGGCAAACTCCGGTATCTGTACGGGTCAATTCCACTAATGGAGTATTTCCGATTGTTTCAAGTATATTTTTTGCTATCATAATCAATTGTATTAAAAAGAGAATTGCGGTTGTTATTCCCGCAATCCTCCATTATTTAAACTAAAAAAACAGAAAACTGCAGGAGTCAGAAGCAAATACAGCATAAACACCGTATGAAGCATAAATATGCTGTGTATGGTCGGGAGGCAAATCCTGACCTTTGTTCCTGAACTGCTGTATCTTTGTGTAACTGCCGCGATTTCATTTGCTCAAATTCTGTCATTTAATTTTTTGTGCAAAGGAAATACAGTTTGCCGGACGGGGAAATACCATGTTTATGGTATTTTAATAAGTTAGAGTGTATTAGGATGTTAAACCAACGCAAACCCGCGCAATGAAATTTTCACTGCCACATCTCGGACATTTCATATACTTTTTTGAGCGCAAAGGTATCTGAACGCTTATGAAACAGAAGGCGAATTTTACATAAAATTGAAGACTGGTCTTGAACAGGTGTTATTTAGCCAATATAATAATCTTGTTTCAAGAGATATACAAGGGATGGGAAAAAGACACATTTGAGCAATTGCACAATAATCCCAAAATGTCCATTAGGGAGCTACCCATCGCTATAGCTATCCCCCCCCCCTATTTTCTAATGGACACCATTAGAAAATAAGTTTGATAATATATTGAGATGTATAAATTTATA
>JAIRZR010000516.1 GCA_031267155.1 Prevotellaceae bacterium
AGCTAAAGAAATGTTAGTATCTTTGCAGCCGATATTTCAAAATCGGGGTGTAGCACAGTTGGCTAGCGCGCCACGTTCGGGACGTGGAGGTCGGACGTTCGAGTCGTCTCACCCCGACAGCATTACGGGCAACGTTCTTATTCTAAGGGCGCTGCTTGTTGTCGGTGCCCTTCTGCCGGGAGAGATTCGGGAGAAGGAGTTTTATTGTTGTCTTTTTTTGGCAGTCCGATACCGACGGACGGTCAAAAAAAAAATGTCAAATTTTAAACGAAACGCGGAGATTAAAGGTATCATAGGTTATACGATACCGCACTTGTATACCGGATTGCATTGGTATGTGGGATTTTATGCGTTTGATCCGGTAGAACAGCGGATGAAAATCAAGAGGATCAAATTGAATCATATTACCAGAGTGTCCGAACGAAGGTCGTATGCGAATGATTTGATTAAACGGCTTTATGATAAACTCCGGGCCGGATGGAATCCGTGGATAGAGGCGGAGAACAGCAGGGCTTACACAACATTCAGTGATGTCTGTAATGCTTATCGCCTTTTGCTCGAAAAGTTCAGGAAGGATAAAATTTTTCGCAAGGACACGTTTGACGGTTATGCCTCATACCTGCGAAATCTTATCAAGTATAACGAGCGCCTGAAATCGCCCATTACGTATATATATCAGTTCAACACGATATATATCACGGATTTTCTCGACCATGTGTATATCGACCGGAATAATACGCCACAGACACGGGACAATTATCTTGCGTGGCTGCGTATTTTTGCCCGCTACCTCAAGGCGCAAGGCTACATGCAGACGATCGTAACCGAGGGTATTGATAATTACAGCAAGCGTAAGAAGGAGAAACTCCGTAAATACTTACCCGAAGACGCCCTGATCCGCTTGCGCGAACATGTCGAGAAGACGAACAAACATTATCTGCTTGCCTGTTATATTTTATTTTACTGTTTTATACGGCCAAAGGAAATGTCACTGATACGCATCGGCGACATCTCGTTTAAACGCGGGATCATATTTATTCCGTCGGAAAATGCAAAGAATCACCGGGATGCCGTAGTTACGATGAATGCAAAGATTATTAAACTGATGGTTGATTTGGAAATCTTCAAACACCCTTCCGACCACTATCTGTTCAGCAGGGAATTTATGCCCGGCGAACAGCATTGCAGCGAAAAGCGTTTCCGGGACTACTGGATCAGGTATGTCCGCACGGCGCTGAAATTTCCCGCAGAATACAAATTCTACTCGCTGAAAGATTCCGGCGTAACGATGATGCTGCGGATGCGGCTGGATACGCTGAGCGTTCGCGACCAGGCACGCCACAGCAGTATCCTGATGACCGATACATACACGCCACATGACATACAGGAGGCAAACCCGGTCATTTCAAAGTTTGATACGGGTTTTTAATGATGCCGGATCGCTTTCACCCGGTTCAATTCCTTCCGGTGCAGTTCGGTTTCGGTCATTTGCTGTTCAAGGTATTCGAACGCATCCCGAACATTCATGCCACGTACTTCGTCGGGCTTTGAGAATGACTGTTTTGAAATAAAAACAGTGATTTCAGTCTCGGATTTCAGGTAGTCCGCCTGTTTTTTATTTTCGTCTTTTTTTTCGGCTGTTTTGAACAGATGCGGAAACGATTTGGCAAGATCATAATGACACCCATCCCAGTAGAACGTCATCAGACTGATTTCAAATTCGCTTACGGCACCGGGGATTTTTGTTATATCCGCTTCGTCGATTCCGTAGAGCGCCGCGACGAAATGATGCAGCAGTAAGATGTTTTTCGATTTGTCATACAGTTCAAGCGCCGCTTTTGCAAGGTTGTAGCGCTCCCATGTCAGGTCTGACAGCCGTCTTTTGGGAGAGTGATACATTTTATCTCCGATTGTAACCGTCCGGACGGGATTGTGCGTCAGGATACGTTCTTTTGCAAGCCATTCCACCCCTTTAGTAAAGGCCCGGATGTCTTCGTCTGCGATCCAGACGCGATCGCGGCTGATTTGATAGTATTGCCGCCACAGTAATACGTCGCCCGAACGCCCGTAAACCTGCCGTCCGGTACATCGCACCCATTGCCCGACTATGGGGAAGCTACTCAGCACTTCACGCCATCGCTCGGCGTATGGCAGGGGTTTCAGCCCGCATAGCAGGACGAACGCCTTTGCCAGATAGCTTTCCCGCGACGTATATTTCCCCTGCAACGATTGTATAATATGCCATTGATGAAGGTCTAACTGATTCCAGTTTTTTGGAGGGATGATGTTTACCGTTTTCATGCTATACCGTGCGTTTCACAGGTTCACCGCCAAGCAGGAAGAAAGCTTCCTGATTCAGTGCGGCCGGTTTTGTTTGCGCAGCGGTTGTCCGGTTAGCCGGGAAATCCGGGTAATTCGCCACATCGCCGCGCATCAGTTGCATGGCTTTTTCAAGATGCTGACTGCCCCACTGGGCATACTCAAGACTGTCCATTCCGTGTGTATTGCCGGCAGTTTTCGTTTTGTCGTGCGAGGCGGTATAGAAGGCCAGCGCCGTTTGAAGGAGCGGAAGCACTTTTTTGTCGGCGGCGGTCAACAGATTGTCCATTTTGCGCTTTATCAGGGACGTGACAGTTTCTTCGCCAATGGGCGGCGCAATATACATGTTTTGCACGGTGCGTAACATCGGCCTTATTTCGATAAACTGCCGCCGTTTGTTTTCGAGATGAACGCCAGCCTGCTCCATTTCGATGGCGGTAAATATCAGGAGGCCGGTTTGCTCGAAATAAAATTCGGATTTTTTCCAAAGCTGCTCATTAGAAGCGTCCATGAATTTCACGCTGTTATTTTCGAGATATTCGAGCAGAAAATCTACGGCATCATAAGCCTGCCGTTTCGTTGCTTCGAGGAGTGACAGAAAGCGGTCGCGCGATGCGGGAACGGTATTTTGATTGTCCGTCACCGTCAAGCCCCCGCTTTCATTAATCGTCACATTCAGCGACGGCAATGCTTCCCAGATGCCGAACAGTACAACCGTGCGCTGCGAAAATGACAGCAACCGTTCGTAATCGGGGCTGAGCGGCGTGGAATTTCTGTCCTTATATTTATTCGACAGTTCGTCGAACAGAGGCGTCCCCAGCACAGGCAGGAGATTGCTCAATGTCGCCGAATCCATAAAGGCTTTGAACTTCGTGAAGTCCTTAAACGTCGTGTTTGGGAAAAAACTTCTTATTTCTTCTGTCGCTGTAACAATCATATACTTTTTTATTCTTGATTATTAGACATTTGTTCGACCCCTTTTTTGTTTTTGTCGAGCGTCGTCAACACATGCGTCGGGATGTCGAAATATAAATGATCATCCCAGCCGTTGAATGACTTGATGATATACAGAGGGCGGAGCAGGTGCATTTTGAACGCGAACAAATCAAGCTGCTGTAATGTGTTCAGTTCGCGGGCTTCGGTGCCGGAGGCAACCTTTTCTTTCCCCGGTATGGCGCCGACGGTCTGCGGGTGGATACCCATTGCGTAAAGGATCACATTGGCGATTTCGGCGATGTCGTCCTTTACGGATGTATCTTCGTGCATTCGATTTATTTCTTCGATCTCGATCCACTTCACCGATTTGCCATCAATTGTTTTATTGACGGCCACCAGCGCCTTCCCGTCGTTTTGGGGATTGGAAATAAAGTCGCGCAGGTTCTTTACCAGTTGGTTGTAAACCTTTGTCGCATCTTCGGTGCCTTCGACGACATTGTTTTTCATATATTCCCACCGGATATACTCCTCATTAAGATGGATAATATAGGAAAACATCGTGCCATTGTCGAGGCGATTGGCGCGTTTGACCAGAAGGGCAATCAGGTAATAGTAGATGCCCGATATGAAGATACTGTACCATGTCGGTTTCGCATAATACGGTTTTCCCGGCGTAGGAATGCGCATTGGAAGGACGTAATGCAGCGTCCGGTTTTTCAAGTCACTGTTTTTTTGCCTGCCTGCCAGCTCCCGCAACTGCGAGACGGCGTTACGCGGGTCGAGTGCCGGTACGACCAGTTGTCTTATGATATTTTCCGTATCGCCGGGCGCCACCGCCACTGGAGTTTCATTGCCAAACTCACGGCTGAACACACAATAATTGATTTGTCCATATTCATCCATGACACCTTTGCGTGTACATGTCGCCTGCAGATGGCCGAGATGCGTGACGGTCGGATTCCACCGGGTGCCCGGACGTCCCGGAGGCAGGCCGACAGTCGGATACCAGTTCCAGAAATAGACCAGATCGGTCGCTACTTCATGCAGCCAGTGGCTCAGATCGTTCGTTTCGGTAAACGTTTTCCATTGCTTTATCGTCATGTCCCACTGCTTCAGGTCGGATTCGAGTTGCACCAGTTCCTCGTCGAGCATGTTGCTATCTCCTTTCTTTCCGGTGATGAACGGGCTTGAGTGGCG
This sequence comes from Prevotellaceae bacterium, assembly GCA_031267155.1. Taxonomy (GTDB): domain Bacteria; phylum Bacteroidota; class Bacteroidia; order Bacteroidales; family UBA932; genus JAIRLF01. The sequence goes on from JAIRZR010000516.1 coordinate 4,453, forward strand.
CTGCGAACGAAGCTGGCCGATGCGGCTGCGCAGGTATGTTCCCCCGGCTTCGTAGTCGATTTGCCGGCGAACGACATTTCCGTTTACATTATTATAATATATATAATATGGCTTGATGCCGGATGAATACATTGACAGGATAATATGATTCAGGGAGGGCGCGACGTAGGGCGACCGGTAGGCGCGAGTTACGATTTCGGCAGGCAGATGATTGTCCGCTCCCCATGAAATGTACTGTTTGCCTCCGTCATCTTCTCTGTCGGAAACGACAGGTAACGGCCCGCCCTCGCTATCCGTGAATATATCCTTTGTGAAACCGGGCGGGAAATCGGCAATGAGCGCCGATTTGAAGTCGGGGTTCAGTTTGTCACCCATATTGATGGTGACAACTTCAAAGCCGGGAATGTTCAGCCTGTTCATAGAAAAGCCTCCCTCCCATTGACGCTGATAAACAGACTTTCCTTCACGTTCCGGATTTGCCCGTTGGGGAAAATGATTTTACAGGTGCCGTGATCGTGAAAACCGGACGAACACTGCACCTGCTGTAATTCAATGCGGCGACCGTCGAGCGAGTACACGACGGCATCGAACGGAACGGGTTTTCCCTGTCCGTCTTTCTGTTCGACGATTGTCCTGATGTCTTTTTTTCGTATCGGAATTTTACTCATACTTTCAGCGATTTAATATAAAGCGAATATAAATGGAAGGAAGCAAACGGGAAAGGACAGTTTAGGGAAGATAGTCTGCGGAAGAATAGCATTGCGGGGTTATTTCAGTGATCGTGAGGGTTACGATCTGGGCAAACCATCCGTCGGTGATGGGGCCAAGCATCTCGAAACGGACGTTGTCAAGTTCGACATGCGCGAGAGGATCGAGGCGGTTCGCCCTGAGCCGATTCTGTTTCTCGTTGCGAAGAAAGAGGAGGAACTTCCATGCATGGTCGTGGCACTCGGCTTTGGCGTCGGCCTGTGCCGCATAATTGAGCGGGTCGGCCCATTTCAGGAAAATAAGTTCAGTTACGGGATATGTGATGCCCCTGTCGACGTTGGCCGTTCCTTCAAGATGGGTGACGATGGCACAGCAGGGACTGTCCGGCTCGCGAAGGTTCTGGTAATGCTGGAGAAACTCGTCAAGCGTCATTACATCGTTGACACGAAAGAATCGGGGTCGGGTATCGGAATTGTGGCGAAAAGGCAAGTATCGGGTTGCCCAGTTTTCCATTAAATTATCGAATCGGTACATAACTAAGAGATTCAAGGATTCCAAAATTCAGTTATTCAGTTACTCCGTCATTCAGTCATTGTTTTGGAATGTCTGTAATGTCCATATACAAAACCATGCCGCGCGCAGTATATATGGCACAAATATAGTGATTATTTATCAATTGATATTGTATTTAATATTTTTATCTATATTATGAGGCTTAAATAATACTCGCGGAATATGAAAAAGACGGAGGGGACGCCTCCGCCAACAAATTTTTGAGTGCATCTCACCACGTGTGAAAATATGCGCGTCAAAGATACTTATTTTTTATTCCACGTCTAATAGATTCATTATTTTGCGACGTATGCATTGCCTGTTAATTCAGTCTGGCCAGGGACTCTTTTACAAACGGTTCTGCCTCATCGCCGTCTATACAGCATTTTTTCGATATAATTTGCATTCGAGTTCACAATCGCCCTATGTTCTATCACGCTTGCATCTGCGAATGGATTCCCGTATCCTGTTCGCGCCTCAATCCATTGACACAAGTCCAGTATGGCAGACTTTGAGGAAGTGAAGTAGATACAGGACGTTTCCCGTATCGTATCAAGCACATTAAGATAGTCCGCAATCTTCCAGTACAGGCAGTTATACGTTGACACGTCCGTACACAGGTATGGCGGATCGGTGACGAACAACACATCCGGGCACCGGTGATACCGGCTGTACAGGTCTCTATAATCCATTTTCACAATATCAATCCCGTCCAGGTATCCGCCCGCAAAATACTCGGACATGATGATACTGTTATACCATGTTTCTCTTGCGAAAGTATCGTAACACGTCATATACTTGCCGGAGAACAGCAATGACGACGACATTGTGATGTAATCAACATATCCTACCCTCTTCTCTTCCGCCCGGAATCGCTCAAGTATTGCAGACTTGTACGGTTCTTTCACAATTGCTCTGCGCGGGCAGTCCTTCAGGATTTCACGCAGGGATGCCAGCAGTGCATTGGTATGCCCTATATTATCAATCCTGCCGTGATAGTCGTCATAATCGTTATATATTACGGTCGCATGTGGAAGGGCGCGTCTGGCAACGTGCGACAGCAGACCGCTACCACCAAACATGTCAACGACTATTTTTACATCGCTAAAATGCTGTTTCAATACCGTTTCAAATACCGTCGCAAAATGACGTTTTTGCCCCTGAAACGGAAGAGGCGCACGATTATAAATTTGTTTCATTCCGTTTTATAAAAAGATTCTATCTCTGTTTTTGAAGCATTTCAAAAACTTGTAATTAAATTCAGTCATCTATTTTTCTGTTAAAAAATTATCCATATCTTTGCAGCCTCACGCATAAAAACAGGTGTACACGCACCAACTCAAGGATTTATAGTCCCTTGTCGTGGTGCGTGTACACCTTTGTCATGCGGGAGGGCGTGAGAAATTCTGCCGCATGGAGACGGGGACTTTTTAATCCTCCGTCACGCTGTATTGCTTTAAGCCGCCAAAGCTGCTACCAAAAATAAAACACGGACACCTCATGCCCGTTCCGGTCGGAGGCGGTCTGCCTCTGGAATCTGTATCCCATGCCCCAGTTATCGTGTATCACACCGCCTCCGGCGGACACGATCCCCAGTGTTGAATAACCGGCCTGTCCGAAAAACAGCAGTTTCGGTCGAATCACAATCCTGTTGACCTGCTGAATCGGTACAAAGGAATAGTGAAGCGAATCGGCCCTGTTATACTGCACGTTGAAGTTGACGCTGAGCCTTCCCCACTGTGAATTATCGAACAGGAGTTCACTGTATTGCCTTCTTATTTCGTAGTCGCGAATGATGGCGGCGGAATCAACTTTTTCGACAATAAGCAGGGTATCATGTCTGATTACCGTATCGCGCTTCATCGGAAGTACCGGATAATCCGGTACGGTCTCGCTTTTCGGTGTCAGGGCGATGCTCCGCTCCACTGCCGGCAACTCAAATGAGTCATGGCTTTCGCCCGTTTTGATTGTCTTTCGTCCGAGCCAGAATCCGGCAGCGAGGCCGGCTGCCAGGCAGATTACCAGCGTCCATACCGACGGCGATGTTTTCAGTTTAATGTCCATACTTACTTATAGTCAATCATTATTGTTTTCCCCGCTTAAAAACACAACCTTAGCCTCCACGTTCTTTCCCGAATTAAACCCGGGTGCAAGAACTATCGTGCTGTCATTAACCTGAATCACCACGCACTTGTCGCCATCGTAAAGAATTTTGGTACCGTCTACGCTGCTATAGTAGCATGAGGACAGAGCGCACAGTAGCAGAACTGGAATTATTCTTTTCATGGCTATACAAATATTATCCAGCATACAAGCCATATAATCATTGCTACAAGCCATGTAAGTAAAGGAGGCAATATACTGAAACAGCCAAACCAGCCGCCATCATCATCTGATCCATTCCCCCACAAATAACAGGCTATCGTTATTACGCCTGCTATTATAAACATTAACGCCTTAATACTAATTGTAATCATATTTATATCAATTAATTATCAATCCATCTCGAAACCTTATACACCTGTGATTTCAGCCGTCTTTTCCTGTACACCCCGTCCCCTTCCCGGCTCCCCGTATCGTTCGTGTTCCCTTCGACGGTCATACAGTAACTGCCGCCGTCAGTCCATTCATCTATAAACCCGACATGCGCAATCCGCTTCAAGTCCTGAAAGTAAATCCCGAAAACATCCGCACTGCCCGGAACAGC
>JAIRZR010000253.1 GCA_031267155.1 Prevotellaceae bacterium
TAACGGTGAAGGTAAAATGAAAAAAGCAATTTTGTTCATAATCATTGCAATGTGTATCGCTGTGCCGGACTTCGTGTCCGCACAGCGATACCTTCCCGGAATGCGCGGCATACAGTTTACCGCCGGTACGGTAAACGGACTGAATGTCAATGCCGCAAGCGAAGATTTCGCCTTTCATGCGGGCGTCGCCCTGTCCACCTACACAAGGCGTACCGACCGCTGGCTGGTTGGCATGGAATACCTCGAAAAACGCCACATCTACAGGGGGACGGGTATCCCGCAGGCGCAGTTTACAATGGAAGCCGGTTATTATCTGAAACTGTTCTCCGACTGGCGAAAAATGTTTTTCGTGTCGCTCGGCGCTTCCGCTCTGGGCGGATACGAAACCATCAACTGGAATGAAAAGTTATTGCCCGATGGCGCGACCGTCAATAATGCGGACGGCTTTCTGTACGGTGGTGCTCTGACGCTCGAAATGGAAACGTATCTGTCCGACCGGATTATCTTGCTTGTCAATGTCCGGGAACGCTTGCTCGGCGGCTCGTCCGTTGGAAATCTCAACACGCAGTTGGGTTTGGGTTTAAAATTTATAATCAATTAAAACATAAGGAAATGAAAAAGATACTGTCATATTTTTTATACACGATGCTCATTGCCTGCATCGTTTGCGCCTGTAGTGACCGGCTTGATATTGTTCGGGATTACGGATACCGCGTTGAAACGCTTCCATTGCCTAAAAAACTCGTTCAGGGTGAAACGGTAAATCTGGAGTTTTCCATTGTCCGTGAAGGCTATTATTCGGAAACGGCGTATAAATTCCGCTATTTCCAAAGCGAAGGCGAGGGGATATTGACTTACAGGGGTAAAACCGTTCCGGTAAACCGTTTTCAGGAAATCGGCAGCGATAACTTTGTGCTGACTTATCAATCCCGATGCGACGACCAGCAGCAGTTGGACTTTGTATTTGAAAATTCCTTCGGCAAACGGGTGGAATACACGGTCGCTTTCAGTGGAGAAAGCGTGGAGGAAAACGAAGAATGAATGCGCTCACCGACCGGGAAAAATGGGATATTCGGAAGATTGCGGGCGACAGGGATTACTATCCCTCGTTGCCCGAACATCGCAAAACGGCAGCCGTTTCGACGGTTGCCGTTCTTGCCTGCGGGCATAATCTCGAATATGTGCCGGAAACCGTTATCAATAAGGAAATATGCCGAGCCGCCCTGAACTCAAAAAATGTGGACTGTACGGTTTTACCTCACATTCCATATCCCGATGTACAGAAAGAGGGCATACAAAAATTCATTTCATCCGGTACTCCGGCTTTTGTGGTGTACAGTTTCGCAGACATACGGGATGCGAAAACGGCACGGGAAGCCGTCAAAGCCGACGCCTATTGCCTGCAACTTGTCCCCGATAAATTACTGACGGCTGAACTTTGTAAAATGGCTCTGCAAAGCCCAAATGCCGACAAAAAGGTATTGGACTTTATCTCGGAAAAGTTCCGTACTCCCGAAATACGCAAAGCGGCGGAAGCCAAATTCGGGAACAGTCGGGAACAAAAGAAACCGCCCCCACCTCAAAAAAGGATGGGGACAGGTTTGTAAACGAAACGACGGACAACTTTATCACTGTCCGTCGTTTTGTCTGTGTTTTTTCAGGAGTTATCCTGTTTCCTGCGGATAACGGTTCCCGATTCTTCCGTCTGCACTGCTCCATATCCGTCCAATTTTTCATAGATTTCCCTTAATGTTTTGCATCCGTAACGGCGTGGCTTATAGCGGGGATGTATCTTTTTTAAGATAAATCCCAGTTGGGAAAGGGTAACGCTTTCCTTTTCGCAAAAATCAAATGCTTCGTCAAAGATACGGGCTTCTTTCCGAAGTATCATTTCCGGAGTATCTCCACCTTCCAGTTTAATCCTGACTTTCGGTTCCTTATCGTAAAGTTTGATTTTTTGTGAAAGAGTAACAGGCTTTGCGGGATTTTCATTTTCCCCGTAATTATCAATTAAAGATTTATCTTCCTGACTTTTAGTTTTCTCCTTCCGTTTCTGTTCCTTTGCCTGCTTCTTCCGCTCTTTCCTTGCCTTTTCGTCCGAAAGCGACTCTTTAATGGATTTTACAACGTCGGGTGCGACCTTTTTAAAACGTTTGAAATAAATTTCTTCAATGAATTGAGGCAGGGGCGTTTTCCATGTTTCCTGTTTGTGGTTGTCTATTTTTCCCAGTTTGTCGGGATTTAAGCCCATTTCCAGCCCCATCCGAACCTGTTTGTCCGACAGCCTGTGCCGTTTTTGGGCTGCCTGCCACTTCTCTAACTTTACATTTTTATTCATTTTTCTATCATATTGGCTGCAAAGGTAATACAAATGAAAGAAATGTACTGTTAGCCGAAACCAAAATATTGACGTATCTTTGTGCCGCTTAAACTTTCATGTCACAATGGAATGATTTGCTGTTTTTAACTGCAAGTATTCCATTTGAGAGGGCATGTTGTTTTGCAAACAGATTAAAAACAAATAACGACAATGGGAATAGAAAGACTTACCATATTAGCATTTTCAATGTATGCCAACAAAGGGGCTTATGCTCTTTTACTTGGTGCTGGCATTTCTCGGCCAGCACATATTCCATCGGGATGGGAGGTTGAAGGTAAACTGATAGAACAATTGGCCGCTACTCAGGGCGTTGCCAATATAGAAGACTGGCATCAATGGTACAAAGATAAGTATGGGGATTCAGCCACTTATTCGTCTTTGCTGAGAGATTTAGTCAAAACACCTACTGAGCGCGTACCGTTGATGAAAGGCTTCTTTGAGCCAACATCCGAAGAGAAAGGATTGGGTTGGAAGGAACCCACAAGAGCTCACAAAGCGATAGCCAAATTGGCAAAAGATGGTTATATCCGCATCATCTTGACAACCAATTTTGACCGTTTACTTGAATGTGCATTCGAAGCGGAAGGTATCATTCCACAAGTGATATGCCACGAGAGTGATATTGATAAGGTCACTCCTGTTGTCCACAGTAAAACTATTACTATCATCAAGATAAACGGTGATTATATTGACTGTCGTTTCCGAAATACGACAGAGGAATTGGATGATTATCTCGAACCAATGAAAAATTACGTCCGTCGCATCTTCGAGGATTATGGTCTTATTACGTGCGGATGGTCGGCAATGTGGGATAAAGGATTGATTGATATTATTAATGGCTCATCATCTTCACGCTATAATTCTTTTTTTACGAATGTCGGAGAAGCAAGTGACATCATGAAGACTTTAGCTACATCCAGACATGGTGAAATTATGCAAATAAACAGTGCTGACGACCTCTTTACTGAACTTTATGAACAGGTTACAGCATTGAAACAAAGCAATATAAGCCACAACATGAGCCATGATATGGTGATGGCAAGAGTTAAGAAATACTTATCCTCAGAGTTGTATAATATCGAATATTCAGATTTGATTGAGAAACTTGGGACAGAGGCTTATGACAAAATAATGGACAAAGCCACTTATAATTTCTCTATCACACCAGAGCTATTTGCCTCTTATCTTGAATTACATCATAATGCAGTGAAGCCGTTGATGGATGCAGCTATACTTGCTGTGCGATGGGGTAAAGCACATCATATCAAGATATTCGGAGATATTCTGATTAAACTGTGTACAAAACCTTTCAAAAGCGGAGAAATCACAACCGAAGGTACTCAATATCTACATGCATTAGCAGCTACATTATTACTAAACACGATAGGAGTAGCATGCGTAGTGTATGAGCGATTTACGGAATTAGATGGAATATTGAAACTGAGCGTACCGGCTGGAAATTTTATGGGATTCTACAGGGAACCGTTATTGCGTTTGCTTGGTTTGACACACTGGGATTATGACACATTAAACCTTTTAATGAGAAAAAGTTACTATTACCCATGGAGCTTCCTCTTTCTTGAAAAATTGCGTTCTCATTTCAGAGGGTGTTTTACCGTTGATTCGGAATACGAGAATACTTTTTATATATGGAAGCATTTGGAGTCTCTTGTCTTTGGGTATAATCAATGTTATATATTGGGACGCTTTTCTGTGCCTACAGGTCAATTTCTTCGTAGTAGAGTTGATTACAAAATGCGTCAGCATGGCGAAGAACCTTATTGCATATTTTTTGACAGTGCAGATAAATTGAAAGGCGAATGGGAGCCTATTAAGCAAGGTATGTTTGGAGGTAGTTATGATGAATACAAAAAAGTTTTTGACCAGGCAGAGGAGTTTTACAAACAAAATATGAGATATTAATATTATGGCTGAACAATTACATATTTCCATCCTTTTCGTTCCAAGAAGCAACAGAAAAATAATGAAAAAAAAATGAACACCATACAAGAATATTATGATTTTTTGGACAGCAATGAATTTGATTGTAACTCCAAATCAAAACTTGACATAGAATTGAAAAACTTATGTAGCAGTTATATGAAAAAAGATGAACAAGAAAGTGCTATTTTGTGTGAATTTGAAAGACAAATTTTGTTTATCAATAAATCTTTTGAATACAAGAAAGATGAAGCAAAAGGCACTGTAAATGGTTTATCTTATATGTTTGCAGGCACTCAAACATTAGAAGACGGTTTGGAAATACCAATCTATTTCCCTGATGTTGCAAAACTAACAAAATCTGATTTTGAATATTGTGAGAAAAGGTACAAAGAATGCAATAATCTTTTTATGAAAACGGAATATGGTTTAATGGTATATTTTGGACGACAAACAGATTATTCAAAACGAAATGATTTTAAAAGTAAGTTGTGTAATGAATTATTTACACTTGCAAAATACTATTTGGTGAAAGTGATAAATGATTGCGAAAATAAATATTACAATATGGACTTTTTATATACTCTAAAATTGGCATTTGGCATAGCAGAAAATAATAGACTAACAAACGAAATTAATACACTTGTTGAATTTAGTTTTGACACACATCAAAACTCTAATATAAACAAAAATGGTATGATTAAGATAATACTTGATATATCTTGCTTAATGTCATATAATTTTAAATTTTTCAAAGACAAAATTGATTTTAATAAAGTTATTGAGAAAAACATAGAAGTAGTAAAGGAATTAGAAAAGACCGATTTGTTTGGAGCAGAACATATAATTAATGGAGTGTTAAAAATACAACAACAAATGAATATGTCACAAGCAAATTCGTTAAGATACAAAGCAGAAATTTATGAGAAGTTAATGAAAGATGGCGAAGAAAACCGAAAAAATAATCTTGTGGCAGTAAAATTTGCAGAAGATGCCTTAAGAATTTATAAATCGCTAAATGACAAAAATAAAATTGATGAATTAGGTAGAAAATACAATGATTTGCGAGGTAAAATACAATTAACCGAGCATTTTTCTGAATTTCCAGAAGAATATACTCAACGAGTAATCGAACAAATTGATGCTACAGTTAAACAATCAACAGAACAAGATATAATTTATCATTTTATTATTACGCTTTGGTATATGAAAATTGCTGATATTCAAATACAGGCGGAGAAAATGAGAAAAGAAAGTTTATTAACTTATCTTGCAACAACTTCAATATTAGATAAATTCGGTAATACAATAGAAACATATAAAACTGACGAAGAAAAAATACAACAACGTTTTTGGGACACATATCGAATTAACAATCAATTAGGAACACAAAAAATGCAACGGCTTTTTATAGAAGCATATAAAGCAAGAAAATTAAGTTATAAATCTACAATGAATTATCTGGAAAATACTTGGTTAAATGAGCCTATTATAAGAGATTATCATTCAAATACAGTTGAAATTAAGCCAATAGATACACTTAAACCTTGTTTGAAAAGATTATTTTCGGAATTGGACTTTTGGCTTCAAGAGAATGATTATCAGATTGATTGTGTAACTATTACAGATAGTTTAACGCTCAAAATTGAACAATTATTAAGAAACTTCTGTGAAAAAATAGGAATATCAACTTTTAAACTTCGAGTAAAAGGCGGTGATAATTTGGTTATGGAGAAATTGTTAGATGATATTTTATCTGATATAAAACATTCGGAAGAAAACCGCACTAATTTTGATGAAGAGGATAGAATTTTTATAAAATACGTTTTAACTGAAAAATCGGGGCTTAATCTTCGCAACAGAATAGCACACGGACTAATGGACATTAACGAATATTCATTTGAGAATATATTACTGCTATTTAGCATTATAATGAAATTGAGTAAATATAAATTTACTCCAATAACTACATAATTTCTAACATTCGGTTTTTTGCTACTTTTTTACCCGCTTGATGCTCACGAAAAAAGTAGCGGGCGGAATTTCTCCCGCCCGCTGTTCACTGTTGATTTCGCTATTGATATTATGCCACTTCCTGAACCCCGCCTTTCAGAGCGGTCATCCTCTCCGTAATCCGTTCATGGCGTTTGGTATAGACCTCGTTGTACCGATTTTCCGTTTCCGCCAATTCTTCGGGAAAATGCAGCCTCGCAAACTCCAGCATCAGGTAGGATTTTTTCGATAACCCGAAAGCGTCGGACAGGTGTTTTACAAGAAAATCACGCCGGATAACCGTCTTCTGTTCTTCCGTCAGATTATTGATAATCACGATTTTTTCTTCATCGCTCAAATGCCACTTGTCGGAGTCTTCCGTAAAGAGCGCAAAATGTTCCCTTTTCAGGTCTTCCAGCATCGCAAAGTACAGGAGTTTATCCTCAAATCCGGTAAAATCACTTTGCGGTATTTCCGTTTCGCGGATGTATTTGCGCGTGTCATCGACAATGTTTTCAACCGCTATTTCCCTGTTGCGCGTGTCCTGCTTTTCGAGTTTCCGGACGGCGTCCGCTTCACCGGCAGGGGCTTGCGTTTCTTCCTCCGGCAACAGAACATATCCGGTTATCACTTCGTTGGCGCTCACCGTTACGACAGGTTGGGCTTTTCCGTCCAAAAACAACTGTTCCACCTCGTCGCCTGCTTCCGTATATTCGGCATATCGGGAATAATATTCGCTTTGGGCTTCCTCATAATCCGCTCGGTTCTCAAAGTCTTCCGCTTTGGGTTCTTCGGGCTTTTGGGGATAGCGGTTGATGTGAGTTTTGCTCACTGCATAGCCCTGTTCCGACAGTTCCGCGAAAACATCGTCGTTTTCCGCTGTTCCGTATTGCGGTTGACCGATTTCCATTCCGGGGCATTTTTCAATCGCCGACTTGCAGGCTTCGACCAGATACCGCCTGTTCTTTTCGCGCAGGCAAAACAGGTTGTTGCACCTGCCCTCGCCATCGGGATAAAGGCTGTAACAGTTTGTGTTGAACGGACATTGAGCGCACTCCGATTTATCGAAACGGTAACGGCTCAAATCGTTGCAATAGTCGTTTTCAAGACGGCTGACAAAATCCCTTGCTGTTAGGTTGCGCCAGTCGCCGTAATAAGTCGTCGGTTTACCGGACAGATGCTTTTCGTAAATATCCGACTGCACATCCGCACTGTACTTGCAGAGTTCCAGTGCAACGGTCATCGAAATACCGTCCCTGCTTACGAGGTCTAATATTTCGTCCGTCAGTTCGTTCAGGCGCATCCGGTTACGGATATATGTTTCACTTTTTCCAAAACGGACGGCAAGGTTTTCCACACTGTAACGCCCTGTGTCCGCAAGGCGTTTGTAGGCAGCCGCTTCCTCAATCGGGGACACATCAACACGGCACAAATTCTCCGTAATTGCCGCCTCCAACGCTTCGTCGTCCGACATTGTGCGGACAATGGCGGGGATGGTCTTCGTGTCCGCCAAAACGGATGCCCTGAACCTGCGCTCCCCGCACACGATTTCAAACTTCCTGCCTTTCGGACGCACTAATACCGGTTGCAATATGCCGACCTGTTTGATACTCTCCGCCAGTTCCGTCAATTCGCTTTCGTTGACTGACTTGCGCGGATTAAAATCGCCTGTAACGATTTTACTTAATTATATGGAAACAATACCTTTTGTTCCCTTGCTCTCCGTTGAATTTACTTTCTTGGTACTCATGATTTTAATTATTAAATGATTATTTTATTTCTGTCCCGAATAACTCGTTGAACGCCTTTACCACGTCTTTACGCCTGTAATAATCCCAGTAAAGCGATACGGGATGATATGGCTCAATATGTCCGATTTGAAAGCCCATATCGCTTTTTGTCAGGCGTTTGTTCTCCCGAATCCTTTTCAGGATGCGGGGAAACAGTCTGTCGAAATTTTTCTTTTGTACTGCTGTTTTCATATCTGTCTGTTTTATTTTGGGGGCGGGATTTAACTGTTGATTATTCATCCTCGTTTTTTAATTGTGAAAGTATATAATCAATCTCATCGTCAGTGATTTTAAGCCCTAAAATGCGTTTTCTCGCGATTACGTTTTTCCGGCCTAATTCCTGAACTGCCCGGTCATACAACTGCCTGTTGCCGGTTTCTCCATACGCGCAAAGCATCGTATCGCAAATCTCTGCAATCCTGTGCGTATATTCAG
>JAIRZR010000014.1 GCA_031267155.1 Prevotellaceae bacterium
ATGGATTTACTTAATGAACCGGTGCAATAAAAAAACAATGAAATTATGTCAATAAAAAGAAGTTCGAAGGTTAATTCCGGTTACAGCATGGCTTCGATGACCGACATAGTGTTCCTGTTACTTATATTCTTTTTAGTAACATCTACTCTTATAAACCCCAACGCATTGCGCCTGCTCCTGCCGAAAAGCAACAGCCAGACGCCCGACAAGCCCAAAGTTTCGGTATCAATCAAGCATCTGGGTGAGAACAGGTTCGAATTTTACGTAAAAACCAAACTCGTTCCCTTCAATGAGATCGAACGTAATCTGCAACTGGAACTGATCAACCAGACAGAGCCGGTTATCAGTGTTTTTACGGATAAAACTGTTCCGATGGAGCAATTTGTGAAAATTATGAACATCGCTTCAAGAAACGGTTACAGAGCAATTCTTGGAACAGCTCCGGAATAAAATATTTGTTATTGAATAATATAAAGTGAATAGATATGACTTTGGCAAAGATTGATATTGACAGGAGAGAAGCGGAATACTCTTTCCAAAGAAAATGGAAGGCTTTAGTGTTTGTGCTGCTGTTTCATGCAGGGGCGTTTTATGCTTTGGCTAAATTCGGATTCGACAGGACATACCCTCCGCCTCCACTGCAGGGGATTGAGATAGCAATAGAACTGGAACGTCCCCGTCCGCAGGGAGTTCCGCGCAGGAATCCGCAGCAGAGACCGGTGAGCAATCCGTCCATTGTGAATGTTCCCGGCAATGCGGCTCCGCAGTCGGCACGGGTTTCCAGCAGCAACGAAAGTACAAAGCCCACTCCCCAGCCCGAAGCAAAACCTTCGGAACTCAGCGATCAGGGCGATATACCCGTGGAAGCTCCGGAACCGAAGATAGACAACAAAGCCCTGTTCCAAAGTACATCGAAGGGAGAGGAAGAAGCTAATAATCCGAATCCTATCGACGAAAACAGTCTGTATCCCGGCGTGGGTCGCGAAGACGAATCAACACGTACAGCCAATACCGAGATCGGTCCAGACCATCGTCAGCCTGTAACGCACAGCCTGTCGGGACGTTCTGTTGTGGGAGGTTTTCCCCTGCCCGCATACAACAGTCAAAATCAGGGTACGGTAGTTGTCGAGGTTACAGTTAATCAGGAAGGCAAGGTAACCAAGGCAAGAGCCATAGGAAAAGGTACTACGGTTCAGGATAACAAACTTTGGAGAGCAGCCGAAGAAGCTGCCATGAAAGCAAGGTTCAATGTCAAAAAAGACGCTCCCATATCTCAGGTAGGTACTATTACATATATATTTAGCCTTAGATAAAATAAGGTTTTGTTACTTTCGCCTGAAGGCGAAAAGGTCTGCGCATTCCCAATTATGCAAGGTCTGCCTTGTCCATCTTTTATTAAGCTTTCCCTTTCCGCAGAAAAAATGATGGATTTAGATATTTTTTGTACTTTTGCCCCGCAAAATTTCACTGTTTTAATCTATTTTATATTTAAGATATATGAGGTTTTGCATTAGTTTTTACAGGTTTATGCGGATTCAGGCAAAACAGCAGGATATGATTAAAAATATAAGTATAACAGAGTGTATGGTGTTTAGCAGCTTGCTTAACAGTTGTTTTTCGGCTCTTTCTTCCATGCACAATTCAAAAATATTCAAATTATGATACCAATGGAACATTATTTGATTGTCAGTATGGTAATGTTTTTTGCCGGGATATACGGTTTTATAGCCCGCAAAAACCTGCTCGCCATACTGATTTCACTTGAGCTGATACTCAATTCGGTAGAAATTAACTTCAGCGTATTCAACCGCTATCTTTATCCCGAACATTTGGAGGGAATGTTTTTCAGCCTGTTCGGCATTGCTGTTTCGGCAGCGGAAACGGCGGTGGCTATCGCTATAATCATCAATATATACCGGATCAGACAGGATATTGATGTACGGCATATTGACAAAATGAAAAATTAAAACGGATTATTATGGAATTTACTTTATTGATAGTGATTATCCCGCTTTTCGTGTTCCTGTTTTTAGCCCTGGCGGGACATAAATTGAAACCCGGAATTGCCGGCATAACAGGAACCGCAGGAATGGCGATTGCTGCAGCGCTCTCGTATGCCGCGGCTTACATTTACTTTTTCGACACGGCTAAAATTGACGGCGTTTATCAGAAAATAACGCCCGTTTCCGTCGAATGGCTGCGTTTTACCGAAAAGCTGCACATTGATCTGGGCGTTTTGCTTGACCCGATTTCGATTATGATGCTGGTCGTTATAACCACCGTCTCACTGATGGTGCACCTGTACAGCATCGGATATATGCACGGAGAGAAAGGTTTTCAGCGCTATTACGCCTTTTTGTCGCTTTTCAGTTTTTCGATGCTGGGTCTGGTAATTGCGACGAACATTTTCCAGATGTATATTTTCTGGGAGCTGGTTGGCGTTTCGTCCTATTTGCTGATAGGATTTTACTATACCAAAGCCTCGGCGGTGGCTGCGTCGAAAAAGGCGTTCATCGTAACCCGTTTTGCCGACCTCGGTTTTCTGGCGGGCATCCTGATACTGTCTTTTTACACAGGCACATTCGATTTCGATCTGCTGACGGCTGACAAAGGTTCGCTGGTAATCAGTTCCACTGCCGGCGCCTCGTTCATCGGGCTTTCGGCGGCTACCTGGGCTATGGCTCTGATATTTATGGGTGGAGCGGGAAAATCGGCAATGTTTCCGCTGCACATCTGGCTGCCCGACGCGATGGAGGGTCCCACTCCCGTCTCGGCTCTTATACACGCTGCCACAATGGTGGTTGCGGGAGTGTATATGGTGGCGCGGCTGTTTCCCGTTTATGCTTTCGCCACGCCGGAAGTGCTTACGATGATAGCTTATATCGGGGCTTTCACAGCGCTGTTTGCCGCAATTATCGCTGTCACGCAGACAGATATAAAGCGTGTGCTTGCATTCTCGACCATATCGCAAATTGCATATATGATGGTTGCTCTGGGCGTTTCGGGTTTCGGGGGACACGATGGACTTGGCTACATGTCCTCAATGTTCCACCTGTTTACGCACGCCTTTTTCAAGGCTTTACTATTCCTTGGCGCCGGCGCGGTGATACATGCCGTCCACAGTAACGAGATGGGCGACATGGGAGGATTGCGCAAATATATGCCGGTTACCAATATAACATTCCTTATCGCCTGCCTTGCCATTTCGGGGATACCCGTCTTTTCCGGATTCTTCAGCAAGGACGAGATACTTGTGGCGGCAGCCCATCATGATACGCTGCTGTATGTCGCTTTATGGGCAGTTGCCGGACTTACTGCGTTTTATATGTTCCGGCTGTATTTCAATATTTTTTGGGGAAAGGAACGCGAATATCACCATAAACCGCACGAAGCTCCACGGATTATGCTGTTTCCCCTGCTGTTTCTGGCTGTGCTTTCGTGCGTCACGGGACTTGTTCCCTTCTCCGATTTTGTGAGCAGCGACGGAAAACCTTTCGACACCCATCTCAACTGGAGCATAGCCGCTCAGGGAGTATCCGTGGCTTTGCTGGGAATTGCTTTTGCAATGGTTCTGTATCGAAAGGAGAGCGACAAACCCGCAAGAATAGCTGCCGGACTGGGAATACTCTACACTGCCGCAGTGAAAAAGTTCTATCTCGACGAAATCTGGATGTTCATTACACAAAAAGTAATATTCAAATGTATATCCGCCCCGATAGCATGGTTCGACCGGCATGTCGTCGACAGAACAATGAACCTGACAGGTCAGGCGACCGAAAAACTCGCATGGCTTATACGCGATTTCCAGTCGGGAAAAGTACAGTCATACGCCTGGATGTTTATTATCGGTGCTTTGCTTATTACTGTCTGGGCAATATGCATGTAGATCTGTACTCTCAAATCGTAATCTCAGGGAATTCGTAAAGATGGATGCACTTATAAGTTTCTGTTTTTCCCGCTGACAGCCATCGACAATATATTCGCTACTTTCCGCCCATAGAGTGTTATCGAGATATAAACCCGGCAAGTGCGCTGTCAAAATCCTTAATGCTCGCGCTCAACAAGAATAGTTGCTATCTGTTCGATTTTGAACATCATGTCGAGCGTAATATCTTTGTCTCTGTAAGTATATTTAACTCCCATAAACAGTTTTATTTACCAGCCTCAGACAGCCAAGGCCTTTCGGTATGAATACTGTGCACTTTTCGCCTAAAGGCAAGGGACAATTTTTACAGCCTCGCAAAAAAAAATTACTGTTTTTTTTGCGATAACAAATTTATTATTACCTTTGCGCACCCTTACGAGATAAGGGACGATAAGTTTATTAACTTGATAATGATTAATTTATGGCAGTTAAAATTAGATTAGCCAGACACGGAAAAAAAGGTTATCCGTTCTATCACATTGTTGTAGCGAACAGCAGGTCTCCGAGAGACGGTCGTTTTATTGAAAAAATAGGGACATATAACCCTAATACTAATCCTGCGACAATAGTATTAAATTCAGACAGGGCTCTGTATTGGCTGGGAGTTGGTGCTTTGCCTACGGACACATGCCGCCTGATTCTTTCATACAAAGGCATATTGCTGAAAAAACATCTTCTCGAAGGCGTCAAAAAAGGAGCTTTGACAGAAGAAGCCGCCGAGGAAAAGTTCAACGCATGGCTTGCCGGAAAAGAGGCGAAAGTGCAGTCCAAAAAGATTGGACTGGAACAGGATGTACTCAAGGAACAGAGTGCCCGTCTCGAATCCGAAAGCAAGGTAAGGGAAGCCAGGGAACTTGAAATCGCTAAAAAGAGAATGGCTGAAATTGCAGCAACAACTGAGGCGGAATCTCCCGAAACAGAAAACGCTGAAAGTCCGGAAAATCCGGAAAGTTCAGAATCGGCAGAATCTTAAAAAATTGGCGTTCGAAGTACAATGCTTGTTTGGCGAAGTACTGAAAACTTTTGGTACGGATGGCGAGCTTATTGTAAAAATCGGCGAATCTGTACCGGAAAGCATAAAGGAACCTGTATTTATCCGTATAGACGGTTTATGGGTTCCTTTTTATTTTAAGCTGTTCGAACTGCGGGGAAAAAAGGCAAAAGTTATTTTCGAAAATATGGAATCGGAAGAACTTGCCGAAGAACTCGTTGGTAAAAAGATATTTCCCAAAACGGAAAACTCCAGAGAATCCGGTTCGGAATTGTCCGATTTAAAAGGATTTACTCTGATCGATTCAAAACTCGGGAATCTGGGGCAGGTTATTGATGTTTTCGAATATCCCGGAAATCCATGTATCGAGATTACAGTCAATGAAAAACAGGTTCTGATTCC
>JAIRZR010000021.1 GCA_031267155.1 Prevotellaceae bacterium
ATAATACATTATGCCGTTTCGCTGGGACATCACCGTTCCCTGGTTTTTTATCTTAATTCCGGGGATTTGCTGGAAACGTCCTTCAAGTTCGCCACTCCCGAACAGTATGATTCATGGAACGCCTTCGCCGGAGAAGGTATTTTCAGATTCTCGGCAGGCTTGGAAAATGCCGAAGATTTGATTGCAGATATCGAACAGGCGCTCGAAAATTGACGCCGACATAGTTGTATTTGTGGGTAGAATATGGCTACCGTAACCGTCCGTTTGAACGCGAAGCATACGGGAATGAACGGAATCCTGATTAAAATTTGCACTTCATAACCTGAGTTCGGGATAAGAATAGCCCGTTAGTCCCCCATTAAAGTTATATGCTTTTTGCATTGAGCGTGCTTAATGGGGGACTGACGGGATTTTTTGTCGCATCAATAATCTGCTTCATATTATTCGTTTGCGATGTTGTTATATGAAAGACAATTGGAAGAGGGTACTGAAATACTGAAAATTTCAGAATAGCAATCCTCTTTTTTAACGGTGATCTTGACATGCTTCTACACAAATAACGGTAGAACCATTGATATCGGGTGTACGACAAAATTCCGCATTTCAATTCTCCCGTGGGTACTGTGTTATATAATTTAAAAATTTCACTTAAATTTGCGCTTGCGTTAGCTTGTTTGGATTATGATTAATTCGTTTGAAATGAGAGACTTTTCAAATGCTGTTATGCTTGACGATAAGATTTTAATTAAGCTGGAGACGGAAAAAGTCCGCACAAAAGCGGTTCTAAATAATTTATTTTGGAGATACAGAAACTAATAGAGCAAATTTGCTCCCAGGACGGGTTTCACAGAATCCTGTCGAAAATCGAAGCCGGGGAAAAAGATATAAACCTGAAGAATATCGTTGGCTCGATGGGCGCTTTCCTGTCTGCCGGCCTGATCAAACAAAGGAAAGGCATTCATCTGTTTGTCTTCAACGACAGCGACAGGGCGGCGTATTTTTACAGCGACCTCTACAAGCTGCTGCATCCTGCGCACAGGGACGAAGAGGACGACGACAACAACGTTTCCGCCGACGATGTACTGTTTTTCCCTTCTTCGTTCAAGCGAAGCAGCAAGTATGGGAAAGAGGATGTTTCCCAGATAGTTCAGCGCACTCAGGTCGTGGAGCGGATAAAGAGGCGTCCCGATTTGCTTGCTGTCGTTACATATCCCGAAGCTGTCGCGGAAACAGTGCCTTCGGACAGTTCATTGAAAGCAAACACCCTGAATCTCACTGTCGGCGAAAAGCCGGGCACAGACTTTGTGAAGGAAGTATTTGAAGAGTACGGTTTCGAGCGTTCCGATTTCGTGTACGAACCGGGACAGTATGCCGTAAGGGGCTACATCGTCGATGTTTTTTCGTTTGCGTCCAACAAACCGTACCGTCTGGAATTTTTTGGCGACGAAATCGAAAGCATCCGCAGTTTTGACGTCAATACCCAGTTTTCCGACAATAAGCTGCAATCGGCTGTAATCATCTCAAACATCAGAAATACAGCGAAAGGCGGCAATATCCCGTTTCTGGATTTTGTCCCCGAAAATACAGTCGTATGGCTGGAAAACGGCAATACCGGCGCCGACATGATAGACCGTTTGAACGATGAGCAATATTCTCCCGTACAGGACGAAAACGCGATAGCTCTCCCCGAACTGATTACGGGCAAAGCGTTCAAATCATCTTTAAATAGACTGGTATCCATACAGTTCAATTCCTCGTCCTCGAAAAACAGCATCTCTTTCAGTTCGGCGCCCCAGCCGGTGTTCAACAAGAAGTTCGACATGCTTGCTGAAGATATAATCCGCAAAACCAAAGAAGGTTACACAGTGCTGATAGTTGCGGGAAATGCAAACCAGTCCGAGCGGCTGCGCAACATTTTCGATTCGGCGTCGAAGGAAAGCGTCCGGTTTTCATCCGTCAACACTTCAATATATGAGGGATTTATCGACAGGAAAACAAAAATCTGCTGCTACACCGACCATCAGATATTCCAGAGATATCACCGCTACCGGATACGCGGGGAAATAAGCAAAAGCAACGCCCTTACGCTCCAGGAACTTACAAGCCTCAATCCGGGCGACTATATTGTGCATATCGACCACGGAATAGGCATTTTCGGAGGACTGGTCAGGATGGACGTGAACGGCAAGATGCAGGAAGTCATAAGGCTGACATACAGGGACGGGGATACGATTTTCGTGCGATTGCAGGGCTTGCACAGAATATCGAAATACAGAGGACACGAAGGAGTTATGCCTGTCATCCACAAACCGGGTTCGGGCGTGTGGAACCGATTGAAACAGTCGGCAAAAAAGAAAATCAAGGATATTGCCGGAAACCTTATCGTCCTGTATGCCAAACGCAAGGCAAGCGAGGGATTCGCCTATTCCGCCGATTCTTTCATGCAGCACGAACTGGAAGCATCGTTTATATACGAGGATACTCCCGACCAGAACAGGGCGACAAAAGCGGTGAAGGAAGACATGGAACAGCCGTATCCGATGGACAGGCTGGTGTGCGGCGACGTGGGATTCGGGAAAACGGAAGTCGCCATACGCGCGGCGTTCAAGGCTGTAAACGACGGTAAACAGGTTGCCATACTGGTTCCTACGACTATTCTTGCGCTGCAGCACTACAAGTCGTTCAGGTCGCGCCTGGAGGAATTTCCCGTTTTCATCGATTTTGTCAGCAGAATGAAATCGTCCAAAGAAATAAAACTCTCCCTCGAAAAACTCGAACAGGGAAAAACGGATATCATGATAGGTACGCATCGCCTGCTGAATCCGGATGTGATATTCAAGGATTTGGGACTGCTAATAATCGACGAGGAACAGCGGTTTGGAGTTTCGTCGAAGGAAAAAATACGCCAGAAAAAAATCAATGTCGATACTCTGACGCTGACTGCCACGCCCATTCCGCGAACCCTGCAGTTTTCGCTGCTCGGAGCGCGCGACCTTTCGGTGATAAATACTCCGCCGCTGAACCGGATCCCGATTACTACGGAAGTGCACACTTTTTCGGAAATAATTATAAAAGACGCTGTTGACTACGAGTTTCAGAGAGGAGGACAGGTCTTTTTTATCCATAACAGGATAAAGGATATTCAGGAAATGGAAAATATCGTGAAACGCGTATCGCCCGGAGTGAGAACGGTGGTCGCTCACGGTCAGATGGATGGACACAGGCTGGAAGAAATTATGACAGACTTTGTGGACGGACAGTACGATGTGCTGATTGCAACGACAATAATCGAATCGGGACTGGATATTCCCAATGCCAATACGATTATAATCAATCAGGCGCAGAATTTCGGACTGAGCGAACTGCACCAGCTGCGGGGACGCGTCGGACGAAGTAACAGAAAGGCATACTGCTATTTGCTTGCTCCTCCCGAGATCATCCAGACGCCTGCCGCCCGCCGCCGCCTGAACGCGATAGAGGAATTTTCGGATCTCGGCAGCGGATTCAATATCGCCATGCAGGATCTGGACATACGCGGGGCGGGCAACCTCCTCGGCGGCGAACAGAGCGGATTTATTACGGAAATAGGTTTCGAAACATATCAGAAAATACTGAACGAGGCTCTGATGGAATTGCGGGAAGAGTATCCCGTCGAAGGAACAGATGTGCCGACGGAAACGACTTTCGTCGCCGACTGCCAGATAGACAGCGATATCGACGCCAGTCTGCCCGACGGGTATGTGTCGAACAAAGCGGAAAAACTGCGCCTGTACAGGGAAATCGACAGTCTCGAAAATGACGGACAGCTGACTGTCTTCAAAAACGAGCTTGCCGACCGTTTCGGTCCTTTGCCCAGAGAAGCCGAAGAACTGCTGCAGGGCGTGATCCTGCGCAAACGCGCAATAAAGCTGGGATTCGAACGTGTAATGCTCAAGAATAAACTTATGTTCCTGTATTTCCCCTCAAACCGGCAGTCGCCCTACTATTCCGCTCCCGTCTATTTCAATATACTGAGTTACATCCAGCAGGATTCCGCAAAATTCAAGCTGAAGGAAAGCAACCTCAAACTCTCCCTGCTTGTCAGGGATGTAAAATCGCACAGGGAAGCTGTTGAAATACTGGACAAATTGAATATTGAGAATTAGGTTCTACCGTTATTTGTGTGGAAGTAATAAAATCAGGAATATAACAACCTGAGTTCGGGATAAGCATCCAGACCTCAAGGCAGTAATCCAAATCACCCTAATAGACACAAGTTTATTTTCCGCAGCAATCATCACTTCGGATTTTTTGTTATGAAATCATAAT
>JAIRZR010000075.1 GCA_031267155.1 Prevotellaceae bacterium
ATATCCCTGACTACGGACGAGCTGATCGCCGAATGTTCGGGCGCGATAAGCATAAACACCGTTTCTATCTTCGGTTCCAGCTGTTTATTAATCTGTCCTATAGCCCGTTCAAATTCGAAATCGGAAGAAGTCCGCAAACCTCTTATCAGGAAAAACGTATCTAAGGAGCGGCATAAATCTACGGTCAATCCGGAATATGAGATGACACTGATTTGCGGATTGTTTTCGAATACCGACTTGATTATTTCGACTCTTGCCTTGATATCGAACATATACTTTTTCTCGCTGTTATGTCCAACAGCTACAATAACTTCGTCGAACAGTTTCAGCGAACGCTGTACCAGCGCTTCGTGTCCTACGGTGAAAGGGTCGAAAGACCCGGGAAAAATCGCTTTCATAACTTATATTTAACTAATTAGCGCCTGAATTTTGCATTACAACAGTTACGCTTCCCCTCATTGTGACGGGAGCGCTGTCCAAAAACTCCATTTTTGCATAATAGACATATACGCCGGGCTTTACATATCGGCCATTATATTTTCCATCCCAATAATGATATTCCTTTTGCAGAGGCGTATTAAAGTCCTTTTTTGACGAGAACAGACGGATCCCCGACCTGTCGAAAATCTCCATTTCGAGCCTGTAAGCATCGTCATTCAAGTCCATTACGGGACCAAACAGGCGTCTATGATTTATGCAGTCCGTATTGCAGTTGCAGTTTTTTGTCTCACGTATATCCGAAGCCGGGTCTATTGCTTCGGGCATAGTTATCATTGAGTTGAGCGACACGCATGATTCTTCGGAACGCGCGTACGATTTTCCGCTCCGGGCGGTCATCACATAGCAGAACTGTTTCGGACCCTGACATACATATTCGTGTGTTGACTGGTCTAAAAAATAGAGAGAATTGCCCGGATTGACAGTCAGTTCCGAGGGAGACGTCCTGTGGAGAGTATAAACGGGCGTACCCGATTCGCTGGAAAACTCCGTCCACCTTATTTCCGTATTAAGGTTTAAGGGAGTGGCGTACAGCAATATATTGCTTACCGTATCGCTTTTCACCATCGGCTTGCCACAGAGGAAACCGACAATATTATATTTGTAAACCTGACCTATCGAAGCTGAGCGGTCGCTGAATTTTGCCGGCACTTCCGCAGCCGAATAGCACCAGAGCAGGGGAATCCTGTTATCGGCGCGATATATTGCAAAAGTATCAATATCAGTAGTTTTATCCAGATTGATATGCAGATTTACCACTCCCATTTCGGTTGATACGCTGTCGATATTTATCACGCTGGGAAAATGCTTACCGCTGGTGCTTATGTCGATTTTGTGCGAAGTGGCTGTATCTCCGTTTGGCAACAGCGCCATAACATACAGGAAATAAGTTGTGTTTGTTGTCAGGTTTTCGAGCGTAATGTCTATGTTTTGCCGGCTTTTATCCACAAGTTTTTGGGACAGCGACATGTCGAAACTGTTTCCATGATGTCCCCAAACCTCGTATTCAATGGCGTCATTGAAAGTTTTTGCCGGCAGATTCTGGAGATCAATCTGTCCGCTATTGTCTATTGCGAACCTTCGATATTCCGTCCACCGCAGGCTTACAGTATTTAAACATGGATTGTATTCTCCTGAAAAGCGCATAGTTACATGCATATCCGTTATCGGCGAAGTATCCGTGCCGTTTCTGCTGCGTATCCTGTAGCCCTGCTGCTGCACATCCAAACCGGGCGCCTGCGCCGCTTCCGAGTAGGCAGTGTCGGGCATGGGAACAGTAGCAGTAGTGTAGAAAAAGTAGTCGCCGGAAGTGTAGGGTTTGCGTGAAATTTCGTGTGACAGAACATTTTGCGATGCCTCGGGAGTTCTCCATTTCAATACGACTGTGTCTGTGGCAGGATCAACGCTTAACGAGCTGAAATCGGGAACACGCAGTTCCTGAGCGTTTAAACATGATGCAGAAAACGCGCTCAAAATAATGAATATGTATCGCTTTATACACATAATACTGTCATGTACAAACGGATAAGCCTCCCGTTTGTTCCTTAAACCACTATATTTACAATTTTCCCTTTAACAACAATCACTTTTTTAGGCTGTCTGCCGTCCATAAACTTTTGGGTCTGAGCATTTGCCAGAACTTTCTCCTCGATTTGTCCGCTACTGTCATCCAATGGCAGTTCCATCTTGAAGCGGGTTTTCCCGTTGAAGGATATCGGGTATTCAAAGGAGTTTTCAACGAGAAAACTTTCGTCATACCCGGGAAACGAGGCTTTTACCACGCTTTCAGTCTTGCCGAACAAATGCCAGAGTTCTTCTGCAATATGGGGGGCAAACGGCGACAGGATTACTGTCAGCGGCTCGAGAACTGCCCTTTTATTGCATTTCAAATCAATAAGTTCGTTTACACATATCATAAAAGCGCTGACGGCGGTGTTGAACGAAAACGATTCGATATCCGCCTGTACTTTTTTTATTGTTTTGTGCAGTACTTTCAATTCTTCCCCCGTCGCCGCTTCGTCGGACACAAAAAATTCGTCGCCGTGATGAAACAGTCGCCAGAATTTGCGCAAAAACCGGTGTACCCCGTCGATGCCCTTTGTATCCCAGGGCTTTGACTGCTCTATGGGACCGAGAAACATTTCGTATAAACGGAGCGTATCGGCTCCATACGTAACGACTATATCATCCGGATTGACAACGTTATACAGCGATTTCGACATTTTTTCCACAGCCGAACCGCAACGGTATTCATTGTCTTCGAGAATAAACTCGGCGGTTTCATATTCCGGTCTCCAGAGTTTGAAGCGTTTGGTATCAAGAATATTATTGTTGACGATATTAACGTCGACATGCAGTTCGCTTGTATCGTACCTGTCTTTCAATCCGTGCGATACGAAAGTGTTTGTGCCTTTTATCCGGTAAACGAAACTCGAACAGCCCTGAATCATTCCCTGATTGACCAGCTTCTTAAACGGTTCATGCTCAAGCGCTGTGCCAATGTCGTAGAGGAATTTGTTCCAGAAGCGCGAATAGATCAAATGTCCGGTAGCGTGTTCTGTTCCACCGATATACAAATCGACATTCCTCCAGTATTCGTCGGCTTCCTTCGACACCAGAGCTTCCGTATTATGAGCGTCCATGTATCTTAAATAGTATGCCGACGAGCCTGCAAAGCCCGGCATTGTACCGAGTTCGAGCGGACAGGAGTTGTATGTCCAGTTTTTTGCCCTTCCCAGTGGCGGTTCTCCCGTTTCCGTGGGCAAAAACTTATCGACTTCGGGAAGCACAAGCGGCAACAGCTCTTCGGGGATATTATATGGCATACCATCCTTATAATAAACGGGAAACGGTTCGCCCCAGTACCTCTGGCGGCTGAATATGGCGTCGCGCAGGCGGTAGTTTACCTTGACCGTTCCCAAATTGTTTTCCCTGATATATTCCCTGGCTTTTCTTATGCCTTCGGGCACAGTCAGTCCGTTAAGAAATCCGGAATTGACTATTATCCCTTCCTTTGCGTCAAAACTTTCCTCGCTTACGTCGCAGGCTTCTATAATCGGAATAATCGGAAGTCCAAAGTGTTTGGCAAAAGCATAGTCCCTGCTGTCATGAGCGGGCACAGCCATAATCGCGCCTGTTCCATATCCAGCCAGCACATAGTCGGATATCCATACAGGCACTTCTTCGCCGGAGAATGGATTTACAGCGTATCCTCCTGAAAACACGCCGCTTATCCTGCGATCGGCAATACGTTCGCGTTCGGTTCTCTTTTTGGTCGATTCGATATATGCATCGACATTCGCCTTCTGTTCCGGAGTAACGACTTTTGCAACATATTCACTTTCGGGAGCAAGTACCATGAAGGTTACGCCGAAAATCGTGTCAGCCCGCGTGGTAAACACAGTCAGCGAGTCTCCGCCGGAAAGGGGAAACCTTATTTCCGCTCCTTCCGAGCGTCCAATCCAGTTTTTCTGGGTTTCCTTGAGCGATTCTGTCCACTCGATGGTATCAAGTCCATCCAAAAGTCTCTGGGCATAAGCGGATACACGCAAACTCCACTGACGCATTTTCCGCTGTTCCACGGGAAAGCCTCCACGCACCGACAATCCGTTAACAACCTCATCATTGGCAAGAACCGTCCCAAGCGTGGCACACCAGTTGACCATAGTATCTGCAAGATACGCAATTCTATAGTTCATAAGTATTTCCTGCTGTTCCTTTTCGCTTTTCGCCTTCCATTCGTTTGCCGTGAAAACGCACTGTTCGTTGCAGGCGGCATTTATGCATGAACTGCCTTCTGTCTCAAACACTTTAATCAGTTCGGAGACTGGACGTGCCTGTTGGGCGTCGTTGCAGTAGTACGAGTTGAACATTCTGATAAAAGCCCACTGCGTCCACTTGTAATATTCGGGCGAACAGGTTCTTACTTCCCTGTCCCAGTCATAGCAGAATCCAAGCTTGTCCAGTTGTTCTCTGTATCTTTTGATATTCTTTTCCGTCGTGATTTCCGGATGCTGTCCCGTTTCGATGGCGTACTGTTCGGCAGGCAGTCCAAAGGCGTCGAATCCCATGGGATGCAGTACGTTGAAGCCTTTCAGCGTCTTGTAGCGACTGTATATATCGGATGCAATGTATCCCAGGGGATGTCCCACGTGAAGCCCCGCTCCCGAAGGATATGGAAACATGTCCAGGACATAGTATTTCGGTTTAAACTTGTCAATATCCGTTTTGTAGATATTGTTCTGACTCCAGTATTTCTGCCATTTTTCTTCTATTCTCAAAAAATTATATTCCATAATTCAATAGTTCCAAAGATTTCATTAAAATAAATGCAAAAGTATAACATTTCATTTATATCGAAATAAAAAATGAAACTCGTGTGATATTTGCACTCGAATTGGATGTGTATCTATACTGTATGCGTGCTAAAATTGTGATGTAAAAATGTGGAGATGCGCCTGTGCGACAAACATGCTTCCCTTAGGAACTGTCAAGGAATAAACGTTACGTTTCGGCGGCTTGAAAAGCCGGATTTTCATAACCGCAGGTCGCGACCTGCGGAAAATGGTCACCTTCTGGCCACTGCCTGAAACGCAAGTTCGACGTAGTCAAAGGCAGGACTTTTAGAGTTAAGAACTAAAAGTTAAGAGTTAAAAGTTAGCTAACGCGCGCCAGCGCTCTTAGTTTTTAGTTCTTAACTTTTAACTCCAAAGGTCCTGCCTTACAGACAGTTTTATC
>JAIRZR010000145.1 GCA_031267155.1 Prevotellaceae bacterium
TACAGGAAGTCTTCTACTCTTTGTGAGGGAACACACAGGGCAAAACCATAATCCGTATAAGGAAGACAGGCTACAAATACCTGAACTTTGATGATTTCGCCTGTATCCACCGCTACATATTCCAATGTGTCTCCGGCAAAATCAACGAATAGCTTTTCACTTGCCACATGGGTATCGGTCAACGAAGTACCGGTTTAGAAGCTATAAGATGTTGCTTAAGATGATAAAAGAACTGCGATTTACGGTAGCCGTCGGGGTATTGCCTGATATATTCCTCCCATACCAAATACCGTGTCACGTGCTTGTGAGCCAGGGATTCATTAAAATGAGGAAGCCTGTCCGGAAAGGCTTGATGACGGGTATCGGTGTAAGCGGGATTACCTGCCCTGAAGCGGAATTCCAGTTCCGGGTCTTCCATCTTTAGAAGTTCTTTCGGAGACAGAGTGTCATTACGGAAGAAACGGACATAATTGCCCACTGTTTCTTTGTCAATGCTAAGTTGCTTAGCTATTTGATGGTTGATGACTTTGTTCTCGCTTAACTGGAGAACTTGTTTTATCTTACTCATATCTACTGCTTTTCCTACCCTATGATCTTTGTATTCATTGTTTGTAAATGGAATACAAAGGTATGACTATGTCAAAAAGTGAATGTGTATGCTCCGGAAAACAGAAAGGCCGATCCGGTGAACGGACATGCTTCGGAAAGTGATGGAAAAGAATAAATTGCTCCCTGAAAATGTACGGGTATGCTCCGGAAAACGGGCGGTTTTCCCTGCCGGGGAGAAAGTTACGCAACCCATGGCGGGAAAAACGGCTATTCTGACGCTTCTACCGCTGTCGGTCAAGGAACTGGGCGAGCGGGCGAACGGTATTTCTACCAATACGCTTATTCTCAATGGCGGTTATCCTGCCATTTGGGCCAATGGCATTCCGTGCACGATGCTGTTCAGCGATTACTATGCTTCGTATATGGAATGCGATGCGCGACAGGTGGTTAATTTGAAAGAGATTACCGCCTTCCACCATTTTGGGCGCTTATGTGCGGGCAGGATAGGGTCGGATTTTAATGCATCCGTTTTGTCAAATGAAACAGGCACAACTGCAAAAACAATCAATAACTGGCTCAACATTTTGGGCGCATCTTACATCGTTTATCTTTTGCCGCCGTATTACGAAAATATCGGTAAACGGCTGACAAAAACGCCGAAAATGTATTTTTATGATACAGGACTGGCAGCGTATCTGCTCGGTATTGCAGACGAAAACCAATTGCAAACGCATCCCCTGCGCGGCGCATTGTTTAAAAATATGGTTATCAACGAAATACTGAAATAACGTTATAACGCAGGCAAAGACAGCAATTTCTACTTTTACCGCGACAAATCCGGACGCGAAATTGATGTTATTCAGTGAAACAGTACAACGCTGAACGCATACGAAATAAAATCGGGAATGTCGTATAAATCCGATTATTTCAGTAACATCAATTACCTGAAATCGCTTTTGAACGACAAAATAAACCGTATGGCAGTGATTTACGACGGCGAAACGGAAAACGGCGGTCAGGTACGCGGCATTTATAATTTCAGGAATTTCCGGTTGTGATGGCAAACTGGAAAAAACATCAAGACAAGTTCAAAATGCCCTAAAAGCGTGTAAACCAATCACTCAAAGGGTTACACGTTTTTTTTATGTTCAGTAAGCGGAACAGCGCAGGTGCAGACACGCCCGGACCATTATCGGGGATTCTGATAATGTCATTAAATGTGTTCATAACTCCACCTCCGGCGTCGAACTCAAAGCGGCTTTGAAAGATGTCCGCTTCGACAGAGCAGAAACGCCATAATTCATAATTCAAATAAAGCGTTCTTTGACATATTGGTTCACATGTAATTATTTGTATTTCTGTGCCGTAATTCAAAATATAAAGATTATGGACAAGATAACGGTAAAGATGACCTCGCGCGAATATAAAAAATTCCTTGCCTATAAGGAAGATGATAAAATTGTCCGGAGTATTCGGTGCGGACTTTACGAGGCAAAAGAAGCCCGCGAAGGCAAACGCACCTTGAAATCGGCATACGAGCTGGCTCATGAACTTTGAAGTCGCTCCCGAATTTGAGAAAGCGCTAAAATGACTGAGCAAAAAGTATCTGTCATTGAAAGCGAATTATCTTGCGTTTTCATCCGGGTTGGAAAAGAACCCAATGATGGGCGACGAGATATTCCCTAATTGTCGCAGGGCGCGTATCGCCATTAAAAATAAAGGCAAAGACAAAAGCAGCGGTAGCAGAGTTATTTTTTATTTTGAAATCATACAGGATAAAATCATACTGTTATTTATCTACGACAAATCTGAAATAGAAAATGTACAGACAGCATATATTGAGCAAATTTTGAGAGCAATGCTTTTGAATATTTGATACAAAATTGTTTTTCAGTTGTTCAATTGTTCAGTTAATCAAAAAGTCCGTATCTTTGCGGTGATATAAAAAAATGTAAAGATATGAATACAGGCGACGTTATAAATAAATTGAAAGTGATAAAACCTTATCTGCAAAAGGAATATGCCGTTAAAAACGTCGGTTTGTTCGGCTCGTTTGTCGATGGCACTTATACTGACGACAGCGATATAGATATTATGGTAGAATTTGAGCGACCTGTCGGGTGGAGGTTTTTTTCACTCGAAAATTATCTTGAAAAACGCTTGAACGCAAGATAGACCTTGTTACTCCCAACGCATTGAAAGGGCAGATAAAGCCTTTTATTTTAAGTCAAATACGGTATATTTAAGCGATGAAGGAGAAGCGCACCTGCCGGATCTGTTTTGACGATATGCTTACCGCTATCGAACGCATTTTTGAATATACCCGCGGCTATGATTTTGCAGGATTCAAGCACGATTACAAGACGGATGCTGTTATTCGCAACTTTGAAATCATCGGCGAAGCAGCGAAAAATATTCCCGACAGCATAAAAGAACAGAATCCGGATGTGCCATGGAATGAAATGTATTCCCTGTGCAACCGAATCTCACATGCTTATTTCGGTATTGATTACGAAATAATTTGGGATATTATAACGAATTATCTACCTGAAAATAAATTGCAAATAGAAAAAATAAGCAGGAAAGTACAGTAAATTCAGAC
>JAIRZR010000199.1 GCA_031267155.1 Prevotellaceae bacterium
ACAAAAGAACAAATCTCGTTCATTTACGCCAGTGAAGCCGACCTGCTGAATGTAGCCCTGTTCGGCAAAACGGCCGCCCAGTGGCGCGACGAAAATCCCGGAAGCAAGGGAAATATCCGCGATTATGCCACGCTGGAACAGTTGGTTGTACTGTCAAATATGGAAAGTATCAACGCTCTGCTTATCCGTCAGGAACTTCCGCAGGGCGAACGGCTGGTGCAGCTCAACAGCGTGGCGATTACACAAATGCGCTCGCTGGTAGATAACCGGAACTTGAGGCGGTTGAAATAATAATTACATATTGGCACGCAAATGACGCAATCCTGATTTTAATTCCCCCGAATTGTTAAAGAGCAGTCCAAATATCAAATGAATCACAGTCCAGACGACGTGAAAAACAGGAAATTGTGTCATATCTACGTCCGTATTCTAAATAACAGTGCGAAGGTATTTCCTCCACAAAAGCGCGGACAAAACGGTTTCAAATATCAGGCTGCGTTTGTTCACATTCGGCACACCGGTATTCTGTTGGCGTCATTCCTTTCAATTTTTTAAATACCCGGTTGTAATACGGAACATCCCTGAAGCCCGATGCGTAACAGATTTCAGCCACAGACATGTCTGTCTTCAGGAGCATCTGACAGGATGAGGTCACACGGTATTCGGTGAGGAAAGCAAAGAACGGTTTACCCGTCATCTTCTTAAAAAATATGCAGAACGACGATTTTGCCATGCACGCAAACCCTGCAACTTCATCGAGCGTGATGTCGCGCTGGAAGTTATTCATTACGTACATGTTTATTTGCTGCAATCTTTTGGTTTTTCGGTCGTCGATGACGGGACGCCCTACAGTAAGTGTTTTTTCGGGAGAAGCTATTAAGGCAAAGAGTTTGATGAGCGACGATAATCTTTCCACCCTGTCTTCCCGAAGCATGGACGTCAGAATCGTTTGTAACTGCGATAATGTACTTCCGCCAAAAGAAATTGCATCCGTACAGCTCTGTATTTTAGCGATAATGCCGGAAATCTCTGGAAAAACAGTCCTGCTGTTTTCGAGGAGCGCACTGGAAAAAACAAGCGTTATATTTTCAATTTTACCTTCACCATCGAAAACATGCTTGTCGAAAGACCAGCAGTGCGGCATATCGGGCGGAATTAAAATCACCTCGCCCTGAGAGAAATATTCCGTCGTGTCGCCCACGATTCTTGTTCCCCGTCCCGTGATTACATAAGACAGTTCCCATGTTTTTTGCCGGTGAAACGTGATTTGTTCGTCCCAAATAATGTGAACGTGGTCGAAGACAAAAGAGGCTTCATCTTCTTCCGGAATATGACAATATTTTATATTTTTCATCGCTCTGAAACGTAAATTTATTTTCGCGCAAATATACGACAATAAAAACAGAATAAAGAACAATTGCGTTAATCTGCTTACCTCTACTTTTGCAGCCGCAAACAGGAGGTGCCGATAGCCGTAAAGTGGAGGCGAAGTTTTTAGAAATAAAGTGGATATATGAAAAGTAAAATTTATTTGATTGCATTATTAGCATCGTTAACAGTAGCGCCGTGCGTGACAGTGCAGGCGCAGAAAAAGGCAAATTCCAAAAAGGAAATTGCATTACAGTTATATTCCGTCAGGGAAAAAATAGGCAGCTTCAACACTGCTACAGACAATTACAGCGTTGATTATACTGTAATATTAAAGGAGATTGCCCAAATGGGATATACAGGCGTAGAGGCTGCCGGATACAGCGACGGCAAATTCTACAACAGGACTCCCGATGTGTTTAAAAAAGTTGTGGAAGCCGCCGGTTTAAAAGTTTTGTCGTCGCATTTGAGTAAACCGTTATCGGAAGAAGAACTCGCTTCCGGCGATTTTTCCGAATCGTTGAAATGGTGGGACAAATGTATTGCGGCGCATAAGACAGCGGGAATGACTTATATTGTCATACCGGGAATAGGAGTTCCTAAAACTGTAAAGGATTTAAAAACATATTGCGACTATTTCAATGAAGCCGGCAAAAAATGCAGGCAAAACGGTTTACAGTTGGGTTATCACAACCACGCCCATGAGTTCCGGAAAGTCGAAGACAAAGCGGTGATGCTGGATTACATGATTGAAAACACCAATCCCGAATATGTGTTTATTGAGATGGATGTTTACTGGGTAGTAATAGGGGATAACAGTCCGGTCGATTATTTCAGGAAATATCCCGGACGGTTTAAAGTGCTTCATATCAAAGACCACAGGGAAGTAGGACAAAGCGGGATGGTCGGCTTTGACGCCATATTCAATCATGCGGAAACAGCGGGGCTTAAACACATTGTAGTTGAACTTGAAGGGGCGACTGGTACCATTGAAGAAGGTCTTAAAACGAGTATAGATTACCTGTTGAAAGCGCCTTTTGTTAAATCTTCCTATAACAAATAATATGTTATGAAAAAAGTTTTTGCTCTGTTGATATGCCTTTGCATTATACTGTTCAATTCCTGCAATTTTTCCAAAACAAAGGACTTGTTTAATGGAACAGCAAATAATAAATGGACGATAACGGGAAATGTCGCCGTACAGGACGGACATCTTTCGTTAACGGGCAAGCAGGCTCAAGTCCTGTTGAAGAACGGCGATTATAAAGATTTTGATTTGAGCATGGAACTGCGAACAGACGCCGGAGGAAAAGGCTTTGTCGGGTTTCATACGGATTCGAAAGGCAGGGGCTATCGTGTCGCAATCAACAACGACCGGGAAGACGCCGTATGGTGGAGAATGACGGGCAGCCTTGTGTCGGTTCGTAATCTCGCCAAGAGTTTTGTAAAAGAAAACGAATGGTTTACAATGAATATCCGCGTCGAAGGACAAGCCGTCACGGTAAAAATAAACGGTGACCCGGTTGTCGAATATATCGAACCGCTGAAGCCTTTCAGGACAGGCGTTAATGCCGGCGCCGTACTGTCCCGCGGCTCATTCTCAATAATGAGCGACGAAGCAGGCACATTGCAGTTCAGGAGTATCAAAGTCGAAAAACTTGACGGGAAAAATGTCAATATCCCTGCCCAGCAGAAAATGGCTAACGATGAACAGTCTGACGAAATCATCCGTTTGCATCAGGAAGATTTTCCGGTTCTCGATTATCATGTTCACCTCAAGGGTGGGCTGACAAAAGAAACCGCAGCCGTACAGTTACGGAAAACCGGTATCAATTACGCCGTTGCGCCAAACTGCGGTATCGGTTTTCCGGTTACAAGCGACGAAGATATATACAAATACCTTGATACCATGCGCACGCAGCCGTTTATACTGGCGATGCAGGCGGAAGGAAGAGAATGGATAACAGCGTTTTCCCAAAAAGCCCGTGACGGATTTGATTACGTGTTTACGGATGCCCTGACGTTCAACGATCATAAGGGACGCCGTGTACATCTATGGGTAAATGAAGAAGTCCTCATCGACGATGAACAGGAATATATGGATATGATTGTGGACAGGATTTGTTCTGTCCTGCAGGAACCGGTTGATGTTTACGTTAATCCGTTCTTCCTTCCGAAATCAATGAGTGACCGTTACGACGATTTCTGGACGGAAAAACGCATGAATAAGGCAGTGGAAGCGCTGGCTGCAAGCGGAAAAGCGCTGGAGATTAATGAACTTTACCGGATTCCCAGTAAAACAGTCATTATGAAAGCAAAAGCCGCCGGAGTGAAATTTACTTTCGGGTCGAACAATGTAACGCCGGAAGTCGGTAAACTGGAGTACGGAATCCGCATGAAAAATGAATGTGGGTTAACACCGGAAAATATGTATAAGCCGAAAATTAAGATTAATTTAAAGACAGGTAAAAAATGAAAGAAACAGGAACATACCATTTATTCACCGCAGCAAGTCGCTCAGTAGGGTTACTGCGTCGCTCAGTAAGGTTACTGAGCCGCTCGGTAGGGTTACCGAGCCATCCGATAATGTTACCAAACGATTCACCAACCTCGTCAAGAGGCCTGAATATAAATAATTTCTTAGTATTAACAGTTAAAATGCAAAAGCCATGAGTGATTTTTACGGGGATTATATTCCCAAAAAAGATTCGGAACTGGTGTCCTGGGGCGCCA
>JAIRZR010000213.1 GCA_031267155.1 Prevotellaceae bacterium
GTTTTCAGGCGTTTTTCGGGATTATTTTCATCATACGACACAAAACTCAGTTTGTTGTTTACCGAACCGTTGGTATGGATGATTGCCGAAAAGAAATGCTGCTTGAAGTTTATCCATTCCAGCTTGGTCGCAATATTTTCTGTTGCAGAGCCTTTCGTCCCGGAAATATCTTCGATTGAAGTTTCGCCCGGATACTTGTAGGCGATGTTGGTATAAGTATTTTCGTTTGAAAATCCCTTTTCCTGCTGCGAGAAATTGAGTTTCCAGTTTACGTCCACGCTTGTAGCCCGCGGATCAATGTGCCTGTCCATCCCGACGAAGTTGACGTTAAGACTGACATTGTACTTGTCTTTATAAACCGTATATACAAACTCCATGTACGAAACGGAATCGGCATACAGGCGGAACGGCACTTTCAGCGAATCGGAAGCGACATTCAGATTATGTTCCTGTATGCGAGGCTCGAAAAAGAAGTCCGAACTTATTATGTCCTGAGTATTTGTAAACAGTTTCAGCGAAAAGTTATTTTCATCGCCGTAAAACATTTTGAGGGGCTTCCTGCTGTTTTCCTTAAAATCGTTATAATTTTGATAGTCTTTAAATTCGACCGACCAGATTCGTCCGCCTTTGTTCGAGAAAGTGATAATGAGCTTTTCGTTTTCGACAGTATATAATTCTTCCGAACCCTCGAGATGCGAAGCCATCAGCTCCCCGAGATTTTCGACGGCGATATTCTTCAACCGTTTCTGATTAATGCTGTCGGGTTCCGCTTCGGGCTGCTGTATTTTTTCCTGCACCCGTTCTGTTTTCACAAGGGAATCATGTATTCTTTGCCGTTCCTTATTGTAAGTTTCCGTATTTTTGGCGTTCCACCACAAGTAGCCGCCAAATATTGCAGCTATTAACAAAAGTCCAACACCGGTATTTTTATCCATTTATCTATTTCTGTAATTTTTAATATTTTAATCTGTTTTTTTCGCAGGATTCTGTTTTTGAGTCATGGCAGCTTTTACGAAGGAGACGAAGAGGGGATGCGGATTGACGACCGTACTCTTGTATTCGGGATGAAACTGAACTCCGATAAACCATTTAAGCGAAGGAATTTCAACGATTTCAACAAGATTGGTTGCAAGATTGCGACCCGCCGCCATCATGCCGTTTTTCTCCAGTTCGGGTAAATATTTGTTGTTTAATTCATAGCGGTGCCTGTGCCTCTCCGATATTTCGGGAGTTCTGTAAGCCTCAAACGTTTTGCTGCCTTCGTTCAGGAGGCAGGGATAGGCGCCCAGACGCATTGTCCCGCCCTTGTCCGTCACATATTTCTGTTCCTCCATCAGGTCGATTACGGGTGAAGGCGTCTGGATATTTATCTCGGTCGTATGCGCCTCTTTCAGTCCCAGTACATTGCGAGAAAATTCGATCACCGAACACTGCATTCCCAGACATATCCCGAAAAACGGAACATTGTTTTCCCTTGCATATTTCACTGCGGTGATTTTGCCGTCCACCCCCCGTTCCCCGAATCCGGGAGCTACGAGAATGCCCTGAGCCTCAGCCAGCAGTCCGTTTACATTTTCGACTGTAATGGATTCCGAATTGAGCATTTTCAGTTTGACTTTCACCCTGTTGGCGGCTCCCGCGTGTATAAACGCTTCGGATATCGACTTGTATGCATCGGGCAGGGATGTATATTTTCCGACAAGAATAATCTGCACTTCGGATTCGGGCTTTTTCAGTTTTGAAACAAAATCAGCCCATTCGTTCATCCCGATTTTCGAAAATTCCCTTGACGGCTGTCCAAGTTTTCGGAGAACCGTGCGGTCGAGTCCCTCTTTCTGCATAAGCATCGGAACTTCGTATATCGACGAAACATCAATGGATTCAACGACACAGTCCTGCTCGACATTGCAAAACCGCGCGACTTTGCTGCGGATATCTTCGCCAAGGCTTTTTTCGGTGCGCAGCACGAGTATGTCCGGCTGAACTCCCGCTTCCAGCAGCGATTTCACGGAATGCTGAGTGGGTTTCGTCTTCAGTTCTCCGGCAGCCGACAGGTAGGGAACCAGGGTCAGATGTATTACCAGCGAGTTGCTTGCGCCGAGTTCGTATTTCAACTGCCTGACCGATTCGATGTACGGCAGCGATTCGATATCGCCCACAGTCCCGCCGATTTCGGTGATTACCACGTCGAAATTGCTTTTCGAGCCGAGGAGTTTTATCCTGTACTTTATCTCGTCGGTAACGTGTGGAATCACCTGAACGGTTTTTCCCAGGAACTCGCCTTTCCGTTCCTTGTTTATTACCGACTGGTAGATTCTTCCCGTGGTAACATTGTTTGCCTGAGTTGTGTGGATATTCAGGAAGCGCTCGTAGTGCCCCAGATCCAGATCGGTTTCGGCTCCGTCTTCCGTAACATAACATTCTCCGTGTTCGTACGGATTCAGCGTGCCCGGATCGACATTGAGATACGGGTCGAGTTTCTGTATCGTAACGCTGTAGCCGCGCGCCTGCAGCAGTTTGGCTAAGGATGCGGATATGATGCCCTTCCCCAGCGAAGACGTTACTCCTCCCGTGACAAAAATATATTTCGTTGTTTGAGTCTGCATTAATGTACTTTATTCAAATTCCTTGTCTATCAGTTTTATCTGTTCCTCCAGCTTGTGGATTTCCTCCTTTGTTTTGCTGATTTTCCGGCGGACGTCGGCAATCATGGAATCGGCGTTTTTCGAGCTTGCAAAGAAAC
Source organism: Prevotellaceae bacterium (assembly GCA_031267155.1). Taxonomy (GTDB): domain Bacteria; phylum Bacteroidota; class Bacteroidia; order Bacteroidales; family UBA932; genus JAIRLF01. The sequence goes on from JAIRZR010000213.1 coordinate 2,744, forward strand.
CGATGTTATTATCCAGCAGGTTAATCTCGTTTTCCAGCTGCATGATGCGGCTGAAGAGCCTTTCGCGTTCGTCCACCACGATCCTGTTCGGAGGCCTGTTTCTTGACGCTTCCATTTTGTCCTTCATCCGTACGACTTTACGCTGAGCGTCGGAGATTTTCAGCTGCTTATACTTCTCGTCAAGGATTGCAAAGAACTGTATCTGTACTTTGTCCTTTTCCTTAAACGGTACAAACCCGATATTGTTCCAGCGCTGACGGAACTGTTTCAGGGTATCGATGGTTTTGGAATCGTTTCCGCCCGGCTCGAAGTTTTCCAGTTCGGCGATAAGCGCTTCCTTTTCCTTCAGATTGGATGCATACTGTTCCTTGATGCCCTTTTTCGAGAACTGCTTGAATTTGCGGTTGAAGAAAATATCGCAGGATTCTCTGAATTCATTCCACAGCGAGCCGGAATATTTGCGCGGAACGGGACCTATCAGCTTCCACTGTCTCTGCAGTTCGATGAACATTTCCGTCGTTTCTTCCCAGGTATCATTGTCCCTGATGGCTTTTGCCTGTTCGCACAGCGCCTTTTTCAGACGGAAATTGACTGTTGTTTCCTGTTTCTGCGATTTATAATATACACGCCTTTTGCTGAAAAAATCGTCCCTGCTTCTTTTCAGGCGGGAATATACTTCCGAATTTTCCCTTTTGGGGACAAAGCCTATTGCCTTCCATTCATCGAGTATGTTCGAGAGTTCGTCGGAGGCTTTCTGCCATTCCTTCATGGATTTAAGCTCTCTGCTGTTCAGCTTTTCCACCCGCTCGCACAAATCGTATTTCATCTGTATATTGTGCTGGCGTTCCTGTTTCATCTGCTCAAAATATGCCTGATGCTTTTTGTTCAGCTTGTAGGAAGCGTCCTTGAAACGTTCCCAAATCCTTTCCCTGTGCTCCCTCGGCACGGGTCCGATTTCGCGCCATGCGTCGTGATATTGCTGCAGCTGCGTAAAAGCTTCGAGCACCAGGGGCGATTCCAGAAGCGCCTCCGCCTTGCGGACAAGCTCGTTCTTGGCTTCGAGATTGCGTCTGAGATCCAGGTCGCGCAATTCCCTGTTTATCTTCACATAGTCGTAGAACTTTTCCACATTGTAGTGCCATGTATCCCAAAGGTCTTTGATATGAGCCTGCGGCACCTGTGCGATTTCCTTCCAGCGGTTCTGAATATCGTGAAACTTCTGGAAGGTGAGATTCAGGTCTTCCTCTTCCTTAATCAGTTCCTTAAGTTCTTCGATAATGGCAAGTTTCTGCCTGTAGTTTTCTTCTTTCCGGTTTTCGGCGATACGGGTATATTCCGCTTTTTTCTCCCTGTACTTTTCCAGATATTCGTCAAATTCCTTTTCTACGGGATCGACAGCATTTCCGCTCTCGGATTCGCCGGATTCATCATCATCCTCATTATCGTCATTTTCAGAAAAATCGTGCCGGTCTTTATAGAAGGCGTCCCTGATTGCTTCCACATCCTTTTTTATCCGCTCAACCGGAAAGTTATCGACAAGCGTTTTCAGTTCGTCAAGCAAATTCTGCGGCGAGAGTAAAAAATAATTTTTTGCAACGGAAATCTCGCTTTCCATGGCAGTTTCTTCGCCTAAATTCAATTCTTCAGGATAATACGGCTCTATTTGCGGCTCTTCAAATACAGTGTCCTCTTCTTCCCGATCTTCAGGGGAATACGGCTCTGTTTGCGGCTCCTCAAGTACAGTATCCTCTTCTTCCCGATCTTCAGGGGAACACGGCTCTGTTTGCGGCTCTTCAAGTACAGTGTCCTCTTCTTCCCGATCTTCAGGAGAATACGGCTCTGTTTGCGGCTCCTCAAGTACAGCGTCCTCTTTTTCCCGATCTTCAGGGGAATACGGCTCTGTTTGCGGCTCCTCAAGTACAGCGTCCTCTTTTTCCCGATCTTCAGGGGAATATGACTCTATTTGCGGCTCCTCAAATACAGTGTTTTCTTCTTCCTGAATATTCTCTCCATTTTCAATAATCTTGTCTTTTTCACCTGTTTCCATAATCATTTCCGATTTTTGGTTATTTATCCATAAAACCTCGGATCCATTCCCGATGCAAGCGCAAATATAAACATATTTTTATAGATAAAACATATTTGCTCTGTTTTCGCAGTAAAATTAAGGACTTACAATGTGAAACTACTAATAACAAAGCATGTAAATTGTTTGAAAAAATGCGGTTTTTTGAAAAATGTTTCGATACGGGACAGCGGAAACTGCCCGCACACAGTATATGCATGGCAATATATAAAACAAAACAGTTTCGAGAGACCTGTCTCCCGAAACTGTGTTCTGCCTTGATTTCAAGATATTCCTATTTAACTGTCAATGTTTCTATAACAGGTGATGATGAAAAATACCCAAGAGTACAGCCATATAAAACTGGAAATATTACTACCTGAAAAAGCAATACCCAGAACCATACAGGGTGTATTTTCTCTTTCTGTATCATTTTCAGGTATATCACTGCCAATACAAAAACAATCAATATTATATATATGATACCAATATAATGTAAACGTAAACTATTCATAGTAATTTGAGATTAACGTCTGCTCCTTATGCAGACCAAAAAATTATATTCTGTTTTTTATCTTTGTGCCAATCCTGTTGACCATGCTGTCTGTGACAATCGGCACGAAAAAAGCAAACGCTTTCTGTCACATTCCATTTACGGAGGCGCGAAGGTTCCCGGAACAGTATCCGAAAACTTGTCGCGCCCTGTTTGATGTCCTGTTTTAGATGGTTTGACGTCCGTTCCGCTATCGCTGTCGGAATCGTATAATATTTCC
>JAIRZR010000220.1 GCA_031267155.1 Prevotellaceae bacterium
AAAAAATCAAGACGATAATGCACAATCAGAAGAAGATTTTACAATTGGGGATGCGTAAATCTTTAGTCGCCTTCAGGCGACAGCCAACCTTTCGCCTTCAGGCGAAAGTAATTGAGTTCTGTAAATTCTGTTCTGAATTAAAAAAAAATATCTACTTTTGCGCATCAAAATTAAAAAAGGATATGACAGACATAAATTTATTGAAACGCGCCGGCGATAACACAAGGATACTTATCGCGGCAATGGTTGAGAAAGCCAAATCGGGGCATCCCGGAGGAGCAATGGGAGGAGCGGATTTTCTGAATGTGCTCTACAGCGAATTTCTTGTTTATGACCCCCGCAACCCGCACTGGGAAGGTCGCGACAGGTTTTTTCTCGATCCCGGACACATGTCCACAATGATATATTCGGTGCTGGCTCTCGCGGGAAAATACAGCATCGACGACCTGAAAGGCTTCAGGCAGTGGGGCTCCTGCACTTCGGGACATCCGGAGCTGGACGTGGAAAGAGGAATCGAAAACACTTCGGGACCTCTGGGACAGGGACACACTTACGCTGTTGGCGCCGCCATCGCCGCCAAGTTCCTTGATGCGCGGCTGAAAAGAAAATCGAAGCAGAAAATCTACGCCTTTATCTCGGACGGGGGCGTTCAGGAAGAAATCTCGCAGGGAGCGGGACGCATCGCCGGTCATCTGGGACTGAACAATCTGATAATGTTCTACGATTCCAACGGAATCCAGCTGTCCACGGCTACCGGAGACGTAACAAGCGAAGACGTTGAGAAAAAATACGAATCCTGGGGATGGCGCGTCGAAACAATCAATGGCAACGACGTCGCCGAAATACGCGCCGCCCTGCGTAACGGGATCGACGAAAAGGAACGTCCCACACTGATTATCGGCAAGACCGTCATGGGCAAGGGCGCCCTCACCGCCGACGGAAAACCGTTTGAAAACCAGTGCAGCACTCACGGACAGCCATTGAGCGCGGCAGGAGTGTCGATAGAAAATACGGTAAGGAACCTCGGCGGCGATCCTCAAAATCCCTTCGCGATCTTCGACGATGTGGCAGAACTGTACGAAAACCGTAAAAAAGAACTGATAAAAATCACGGACGGACTGCATGCACAGGAAGCTGCCTGGGCAGGGGAATATCCCGAACTTGAGGCGAAACGCGCAAAATGGTTTTCCGGAAAACCGCCCGAAATCGACTGGGAGGCAATTCAGCAGAAACCGAATCAGGCTACGCGCGCAGCCTCTGCCAGCGTGCTGGGCGTTCTGGCTAAACAGCTTGAAAACATGATGGTCTCCTCTGCCGACCTTTCAAACTCCGACAAAACCGACGGATTCCTGAAGCAGACAAAAGCAATAAGCAAAACCGATTTTTCGGGCGCATTCCTGCAGGCAGGAGTTTCGGAACTGACCATGGCATGCATCTGCATCGGAGCAGGGCTTTACGGCGGAGTGATTCCCGCCTGCGGAACGTTCTTCGTTTTCTCCGACTACATGAAGCCGGCGGTCAGAATGGCTGCACTGATGGGCGTTCCCGTGAAATTTATCTGGACGCACGACGCCTTCCGTGTCGGCGAAGACGGTCCTACCCACGAACCCGTCGAACAGGAAGCTCAGATACGTCTTATGGAAAAGCTTAAAAACCATAAGGGCGAAAACTCCATGCTGGTTCTTCGTCCGGCAGACGTCAGCGAAACAACTGTCGCATGGAAACTCGCGCTGGAAAATGTCCGGACGCCTACGGGGCTGATACTTTCGCGACAGAATATTGCCGATATTCCCTCATCAGGAAACCGCTACGGCGAGGCTCTGCAGGCAGGAAAGGGAGCATATACAGTGATTGACGACGGCGAGGCCGATATCATTCTGCTGGCTTCGGGTTCGGAAGTTGCAACTCTGATCGAAGGCGCTGCCCTGCTGAGAAACGACGGAATTAAAGTCCGCATCGTTTCGGCTCCATCCGAGGGGCTGTTCCGCAGCCAGTCGCAGGAATATCAGGATTCCGTGATCACTCCGGGCAAAAAAGTCTTCGGCCTGACGGCGGGACTGTCCGTTACTCTGGAAGGTCTGGCAGGCAAAAACGGCAGGGTATGGGGACTGAATTCATTCGGTTTCTCGGCCCCGTACGAGGTTCTGGACAAAAAGTTCGGATTCACCGGAGAAAACGTGTATCAGCAGGTTAAATCCTTTCTTTCGGAATAACAGTTATTTGAAACAGGAATGATAAAGCGGGCATTAATTTTGGCGGGACGGTATTTTCTTCTAATGAGGAAGGTATTCGTTTTGCCTGACAAGCCCCGTATCTTTTTCAAGCAGATATGGGTTGAGATGGAAAAGCTCGGATTAAGCTCCATTTCGATTGTTACTGTCATATCGTTTTTCATGGGTACCGTGATCACCATACAGACTGCCCTGAATTTTGTGAATCCCCTCCTGCCGAAATTCTATATCGGTCTGGTTGCGCGCGATTCCATTCTCCTGGAGTTCAGTTCCACGGTGATCGCCCTGATTCTTGCCGGAAAAATAGGCTCGAATATAGCATCGGAAATCGGAAGCATGCGAATCACGGAACAGATTGACGCCATGGAGATGATGGGCGTAAATTCAGCCAATTACCTTATTCTGCCAAAAGTAGTCGCCGCGGTAATATTCAATCCCCTGCTTACGGTTTTGAGCATGTTTATCGGCATTCTTGGCGGCGCGTTTATTGTCAGTGTTACCCAGATCATTATGTTTGCCGATTTTATTCAGGGGATACAGATATACTTTATACCGTTTTACGTTACCTACGGCGTAGTGAAAATGATGGTGTTCAGCGTCATAATAACAACCATACCCGCATTTTACGGCTATTATGCCAGGGGAGGCTCCCTGGATGTAGGCCGGTCGGGAACCCTTTCCATAGTAACAAGCTGCGTGTTTATTCTACTGTTTAACCTGATTTTAACTCAACTGATGCTCACATGATAGAAGTAAAAAACATATCCAAATCGTTCGGACAGAAAGAGGTGCTTCAGGATATTTCGGCAGTGTTCGACAAGGGAAAGACAAACCTTATTATCGGACAGAGCGGCTCGGGGAAAACGGTTCTCCTTAAATCGATTGTGGGTCTTCACGACATCACCGCAGGCGAAATATGGTATGAGGATACACGGTTCGACACTTTGAATTTCCGCGATAAAAAGAAACTGCGCCAGAAAATAGGCATGCTGTTTCAGGGCAGCGCGCTGTTCGATTTTGCAACAGTCATTCAGAATGTGATGTTTCCCCTGGAAATTTTCACCAGTATGAACAGGAGCGAACGTATCGAACGGGCAAATTTTTGTCTGGAAAGGGTGAATATCATTAATGCCAACGACCTGTATCCCTCGGAAATAAGCGGAGGCATGCAGAAACGTGTAGCTATTGCAAGGGCTATAGCACTGAATCCCGAATATCTGCTTTGCGACGAACCCAATTCGGGACTGGATCCCAGAACATCAATGCTTATCGACGATCTGATAAGGGAAATAACATACGAGTATCAAATCACTACAATAATCAATACCCACGACATGAATTCCGTAATGGAAACCGGCGACAAGGTTGTTTTTATCTACGAGGGTCGCAAATGGTGGGAAGGAAACAGGGATGAAATTCTCCATTCGGATAATAAGGAACTGTATGATTTTGTGTTCGTTTCCAAAATGGCGCGCGCAATGAAAAATCTTTGAGAAATAACTGTTTTTTGATTCCGGTAAATTTGCATATATTTGCACCCGAATTTCAGGCCCCGTAGTTCAGTTGAATAGAACGTCAGATTCCGGTTCTGAAAGTCACAGGTTTGAATCCTGTCGGGGTCACAACACATAACGCCAACAATTTATATAACAGATTGTTGGCGTTCTTACTTTTCCGGACTTGCACAACATTTGCACAACTTCGCAGAAAAAAGAAAAAAGGCAGCTGTGATAGCTGCCTTGGACGAAAAACAAAAAGCGACGGCAACAGCCGCCAAAAAACAGTGGCAAAGGTACAATATTTTTTCACATTACATTTCCCCTTTTCCTTATTTGCACAAGAAAATCATTCGGCGTGTCGGGATGGAGCACAAGCTTGCATCTTTGCTGTTTTTTCTCCGACATTGATTCCATAACGTTTACCGGGAATCCCTTTAACCGGTGTCCGTTTATCGAAAACGAAATATAACCGAAAACATTATTGGCAAACGGGCCGTTATTGCCTGCGATACCTGCCGGCGTTACAGCGTCAAATTCCACGAAATATGGAATAAAAAGTTTACCGGTTAAAGAATCTATCGGGACATTATCCTTTTCCGTAACCGTTGTTATTCCGTCGGTACTCTTGAGATTGCTGTCCTGGCGATCGGAAGATATAAATTCTATTTCGCCGGCTGTTCTGTCAAATATTGATGCAAGCCAGCCCGCATTGCGCAAAAGACAGCGTTTTGGCGAAAGCAGCGCATTGAAAACGCCGAGTTTGTTAACCGAGCCGTCTATTATTGTGATGTCCTTGTTTACGGATGTTGTACCGTCCGCATTGTGTTTGACGTGCACAAAAAACGGGTCATTGTCCGAATCGCTGTCGGTCGTTGTTTTGCCCTCAAGATTTATTTTCGTGAACTGTATTCCGTAACTGTCCGCTCTTATTACGCTCATCAGATCGAGCGTCTCGCTGTTATTGTTTATTTTTACCTCAAAATTAAGCGAGATATTAAACTCGTCGCGTCCGTTGCGTTCGTCGTATTCCTTATCCGGATAGCCGACTTTGATTTTGTTTGCAAGCACGTCGGTCGCTACCGTTATTTCCGGTTCTTTTACTTCGCCGACGTCCGCTATTTCAACATCTGCAAAAAAATACGACTTTTCCTCAAGGATGTAATTGTTGCCATGAGTAGCGCAGTCGGTAGCAAACACCGCGTTTACGGAGCTTTCGAGTTCGCCGAGCGTCAGTTTTATCGCGGCATTATCAAACCCGCGCACCCCGTCGCCGGATGTAACATAGATATCCTTTCCTATGCCTTTCGTTAATAATTCGCTGACAATATTGAAGCTGTGCGGATATATCTTTTCTATGACCTTTTGAAACAGATTGTATAGTGGCATCCCGTAAAATGAGAACGGAGCGGTCTGTGCCTCAAAGTCAAATCTTAAATCCGGCGTTCCGTCCGTATATGCATTTTGGAAACCAACGTCAACCATCTGCTGCCCTGTCCCGTCAGAATTAAGAAACGCTAACCGCAAATAATAATCCTGCGCATTAAAAACAAAATCTTCGCAGTCGACATTTATTACCACTACCCGAGTTGTACCGAAATAGTGAAATTTTGTTTGTCCAAGTATTGTTCTGACGCCGTTTGACAGAAGATATACCGTTGCGTCTACGTCTCCAAAATCGAAACCGCCGGAATTTGTAAAAAACTTTATTGCGCCATGTATCGACATCGTGCCTCCTCTTTCGGCGTTAAACAGTTTCGTATCAGTATCTACATTCGTATCATTGAAAGTTAAAGGATACGATTCCCCTAAAAAATTGAGCGGGATTTGCACATAAAAAAAGACACCCAGCTTTTCAGCTGTGGAATCTGTAATTGAAATAGCCGAACCTCCTATATACACCCCGTCCGGCACATCAATTCTGTAATCCTTCCCAATTGGGATCTCGTATTTTGAGCCTGCATGTTTGTTTAAATAGTTTGAAAGTCCCTCGTCGGCAAACGGACATTCAAAAAACAGATCGGTAACAACCATTTCTACAAGTACTGCCTTGCAGTTAAATTCGAGTTCGTATTTCCAGTTGCCCGAATCGTATGTATGCCGGTACACCTTGAGAAAATCATCCTCTTCAAGACCTTTCGACATCGCATTGCGCATAAAGTCCGCTCCCTCCTTGACGAACCGCAGGGGTACGGCGAATGTCCGGTAAATGCCCGCACTGTCCTTAATGCTGCGCATCCATTCGATTTCGAGTTCACGCCATCCCTGTGGAGCATATTTCAATTCCAGGCTGTTTCCGTCGTGCTCCAGCACAAACTTTAATTTTTTAGGCCAGCCATCCCCGCCCTGTATTACTTCCATAATAATCAAATAAAGTGCAAAGATACATAAAAACCATTAAAGGCAATGAATTTTGAACAGGAACATTTGCGCTCTTCTTTTCGCTTTACCCGAACATCTGATGCACGAACTTCCGTCCCTTTTCCGTCCACACGGTAATGGTATTCGTTCCCGTCGTGCCGTCATTGTGGGTGTACTGGTGCGTTCTGGGCTTTGTATATCCCATGTCCTGATATTTGGCATAAAGCAGCCACTGCCCGGACTGTTTGAAGATAACGCCCGCATCATGCAGCTTCTTTTCAAGAGCGATAGCCGACATGCCGAGTTCCTTTGCTATCTGCGTCATTGTCCGGGTGTCGGTAGACTGCAGCACTTTGTCGCGCACCTGCTCAATTGTCGGACTGCTCTTTCCCGTGCAGTCCCTGTAGGGCTGGGCAAACGGGGTGATGCCCGCCTTTTTCAGAATACTGCATCGCCGGTCAGCGTCCGGAATGTGCTGTTGTGTGCATAATTATTTTATAAGTTTAAATGAATAACAGAAGACGAACGGATTACTCTCCCACGCACCCCTGCCATTAATGCTGTCGATGAGGGCGGCGTAGGCTTCTTGCGGAGCATTGCACAGTTCGCATGTTGTATCTGGAATTACACAGAATGTATTATATGGGCAATCTGTCCATCGCTGTTCTTCAATTCCTTCTTTCAGGCAGTCTTCATCGCTTATATTCTGCAGCCGCTCACAGCGCACGCCGGTAATTTCGATGAAATTTTTAGCGCAAAATGCAGGCATAAACAGTTTATTACAATAGCTTGATTTTATCTGCTCTACCCATCTCTTATTAACCCAACTTATAATGTCAATCGGCTTGTCGAATTTATCAAAGAAATACAGATGCGAACGTTGTGTGTATTTCAATTCTATTTCAAATGAGGATATAAAAATTACACGCTTTTTTGTATTTACGGACTTTCATTTCATCTTCTGTATAACGCCCGTACTTATCCTGTTCCGCTCCTCTTATTCTTGTGCAGGTGAATTTATGAGTGCCTTTGCCGTCTGATACTATGCCTTCTGTAACGTATCTGCAATTACCACAACATTTATTTTCTGTGGCATATATTCTACCTGATGTTATCATTGCTCTTTCTCCTTTTCATTAAGTTTATCAATTTTTTTTCTGTAATTTTTAATGTTTTCGAGTATCTCACACAGTACGCGCAGTATGTATGCGAGAGTTACATATATGAGGCCCAATAATGCCTCTGTTTTCGTAACCCACCCGCAAGCGAAAGAAAAAATAATAGAGACTGTCAATATGACCAGATATTTTATTTCCCATGTTCTCACTGTTCTTTCTCCTTTTCCAAAATGGTTAATAATTCGTCTAAAAGTGCGCTTTCGGCGTAGGCGAAATATTTTCCTTTTACGTGCTTCCTTTTCCCGCTGCAAACACGGCAAACTTCTCCTTCCGGCAAATTATAGTAGCTTCTTTAATAGAGGAAAATTCACCTGTTATTTTTCCGTTCCCATCAAACTCAACTATTATCCTTGCTCGAGAGTGATTTCCTAAAAATTTTCCTTTATTGGATTTATTCGCCTTATTTAATCCGGTGCTAAAAGCGTGTTTTTGATTTTCACTTCTTGTCACCCATTCCAAGTTAGCAACACGATTATCAGACTTTATTCCGTTTATATGATTTACTTCGGCTTTATTTTCATCATTTGAAATAAAGGTTTTTGCTACCAGTCTGTGTACTTTATGACTCCTACCTATTCCATTTTTAAATAAATGGACTACTACATATCCTTTGTTATTAGGCGAATACGAAAGTATTTTCCCGTTTTTGTTAAAAGTTTTTGTTAACGGATTAATTCTGCTTAAGGGCAGTCTTTTTACTCCACCCAAACTGCTGACTTGATATAACCCCTCATAATCAGCTATATCTTTCCAAATCTCCTGTTCTATAAAGTTTCCCCAGTCAAACCCCAGTTCTTTTAATCTTTTCGCCTGCTCGAATGTAACAGGCTGCAATTCTTTTGTACTCATGTTTTTATTTATTTAAATTATTACTTATCATGTCTATTGCCTTGAAAATTTCATACATCACCTGCGGAACTATTGTATTCCCGAAGGCTTTGATGCTTTCGTTTCGCCAGCGAGGAAAGGTGATATCAGAAAGTCCGGCGGAAAGCCCATCATCTCGCCAATGAACAGGGGGTTGAGTTGGGAAGTGCCGCCAGTCCGGAATGTGTTCGGTAAACATTTCTGCGTTTCGTGGCA
>JAIRZR010000280.1 GCA_031267155.1 Prevotellaceae bacterium
AGTGAAAAAATGGATTTTAATTCTTATGAACGTTTAATTACACATTCGGATTATACAGAATTGAGCAGACCTTTTCTGGAAACGGAGAATTTTATCTACTATTCTATTACAGATAGAGCAAAACGGAAACAGGGAGACCAACATTATCGACGCCGCAATAAACCATACTGGTTCAATAAAAAGAAAGGGACTTCCTTTGAATTGGGACAAGCTGTAGAAGATCATGATGTTTATCATTTTTTTGGTATGCCGACATCAATATATGGCAACCATTATGCGGAACTGATACCCAATATAATGATCGAAGGCATAAGAAGCGGCATTAAAGAAAGAAGTGATCTTTTTAAAAACAGAGAACTTCGGGATATGATAATGGATAAAAACCCGGATCTGGAGGCAATTCTGGTATTGTACGAATTTAAGGATTCATGGTAATGAAAATGAAGCAGATTATATATTTTGCCATGATTTTTATGGTTTACACTGCCTGCAGGCAGGAATTTGGCAAAGTGATTCTGCCGGATAATTATCCGGCCGGGATAGAACAGTATATGGATCAGCAGAAATATATGATAATGATATATGTGGATTCTTCCGACTGTACCCCGTGTTCATTAAAACATCTGTTCTCCTGGGATTCCTACAGGGATAAATTTGAAAAAAACGGGGTAGGGATTTTATTAATATTCCGCAACACTGATGAAAGGGTAGTGTCCCGTGCTGTAAAGCTCATAGGAACTTTCCATTATGTTTTTGACAGTGGAGGCAAATTCAAAGCAGACAACAAATTCTACAAATATGTCAAAAACAATATTTTCGTAATGGACAGGGATAATAATGTTATAATGACTGAATCGCCTCTTGCAAACGAAAAAGCATGGAAATCCTTTATCAAAATTATCGTAAATAGAAATAAATGAATCGCACATATCAAATAGCAGACATACTGCTGGGTTTTCTCATAATGACAGTTCTTTCCACGGTATTTATCGTGAACAGGGATTTGGCATACGGAACAGTATCGGGAAAATATTTCCGGTTTTATGTTTCCATGGCATTGCTGTCGGTGATCGCTGTTCCGGCTGTTATAGTAAAACGCAGGGAGAGCTTGAATTTACAACTGCCCGATTTGCTGATATTATTGTTTTGCCTTGTTGCCGTACTGATAACACTGAATCACACGGGCAGACTGACAAACAAATGCCTGTTACTGATATTTGCGACAGCATTTTATTTCTATTTGAGGATATTTCTTGCAGGAAAAAGCAAACTGATCTACAGTCTGTGCTGTCTGGCGTTTATCATTACCGGTTTGGTCGAAGCGGTCTGGGGATTGATGCAACTGTACGGATTCTCGTATTCGCAACATGGACTGTTTAAAACTACGGGCTCGTTTTTCAATCCCGGACCGTATTCCGGCTGGCTTGCAATGGTTTTTCCCATGTCTTTGGGATATGCGGTTTGTAATTATAAGTTGCAGGCCATAAATCGTAAGTCGCCGGCCATTTTTGTGCAACAATTTACTGCTAATCACTTAAGACTTGCGACTGTTATCCTTTGTTCTCTTACTGTTTTGAGTATAATAATTATCTTGCCGGCAGCCATGAGCCGTGCTTCGTGGCTTGCGGCCCTTGGCGGCAGCGCTTTCATTGGGCTGATGTATTTTGTTTCCATATACTGGAAAAAGGATTTTATGTTTTACGGCCATTTCCAAAAATACAGGAAAAAGATCATTGTTCTGTCGGTTGCGGCTGTCATACTGCTGACGGTTTCAATGGCGGGACTGTTTTTGCTGAAAAAAGATTCGGCTTCGGGACGCGCTTTTATATGGAAAATAGCTATACAAACCGTCAAAGAGAATCCTTGGGGCGTTGGTCTGGGCAATTTCGGTGGAAGTTATGGAGATGCACAGGCGGCATATTTTGCATCTGGCGCCGGTACAGAAAAGGAAGAATATGTTGCGGGCGGCGTGGAATATGCCTTTAATGAATATCTGCAAATATGCATCGAAACGGGAATAATACCGTTTTCTATATTTATTGCCTTTGTAGTCTGCGTTTTGATTTTAGGAATACGTAACAAAAATTATCTCCCGGCAGGTTCGCTGATTTCGCTGCTGATATTTGCCGCCATGTCGTATCCGTTTAATGTCCTGCCTTTTGTAATCGCTTTTGTGTTTTTGTCCGCTCTTTGCATGGCGGGCAGTAATGATAATGAAAAACCGGAAAGGAAAAGATTTTACCCGAAATTTGCAGTATGGCTTTTTCTTATCATGGCGCCTGTGGCAATCGCCCTGTGCGGATATAAAATATATCCCGCGTATAAGGCGCACAAACAGTGGAGAACAACACAAACATTATATGGCATGGGTTTACACAGGGAAGCCGCCGAAGAATATTCCAGACAGTATCCATATCTGCAGGACGAAATAAGATTTCTATTCAATTATGCTCAAGTCCTGTCAAAATCGGAACAGTACGGCAAAAGTAACGAAATACTGCGCCAGGCAATTAAAATCAGCTGCGATCCCATGCTCTACAATGTAATGGGCAGAAACTGTCAGGCTCTGAAACAGTATGAACAGGCGGAGCAAAGTTTCAAAAAAGCAATCAATCTCGTTCCCAACCGCCTTTATCCCCACTATCTGCTTGCAAAACTGTATCACGAAACGGGACAGAAAGACAAAATGGAATCGGAGATAAACATTGTTCTGACAAAACCGCCAAAGGTAGAATCCATGGCGGTGAAGGAAATGCGGGAAGAACTTCTCAAATTAACAATTAACAATGAATAATTAACAATGGAAATTTAAAATTTGATAAAGGAAATTTGATTTTAAACAATTAACGATTAATAATTCAAAATTCAAAATTAATTAATATGAGTAAGCACAGTAAAATTTCAAAAAAGACGGCGAACAGTCTTATTATGTCCGCGTTCGTTTTATTAATCGCCGTTTCGCTGTATTTCACATGGCGGCATTATCAGTGGAAAAAACCTCCCTGGTCGCCCGAAATAAATGCTGTTCTGTTTATGGCGGGCGATAATCGTGGCGAGCTTGAAAAAGTGTTGAAACACTACAGCCGAAACCCTGCCGACAGTCTTAAACTTCGTGCAGCCGAATTTTTGATAGCGAACATGCCCGGGAAGTATTCTCAGGAATATGACGCACCCCTTGAAAATGTGGTCGCCGCATACATGCGCCGGGATGATGTGGAAGACAGGAAGGCTGTTAATGAGGCATACGGTTTAGGCAAACGGACTGTCAGGGAAGATGTGAAGTATATCACGGGCGATTATCTGATCAGCAATATCGAACTGTCATTCAAGGTATGGAATGAACAGCCCTGGGGCAGAGACGTCCCGTTCGACGTATTTTGCGAAGAGATACTGCCATACAGAGTCGCTCTCGAACCTCTGGAAAACTGGCGCGGGAAAATACTCTCTACATATACGAAACATAACAGTTTTTTCAGGGAACATCCCAAAACAACATCCACGGATGCCTGTATTCGAATCAATTCACAGTTGCCACGGCTGCAAATTGAACAGATGCCTCAATCGATGACCTATTCCATGATAATGACAACTTCCAGGGGTACGTGCGAGGAAATGACAGCTCTTGCCACTTTTGTCATGCGGGCTTTAGGCATACCCGTATCACAGGATTTTATTACAAGCTGGCCGTACAGAAACATCGGTCATACATGGAATTCGGTATATGATCGCGGCATACGGATTTCGTTTATGGGAACCGAGGCAAATCCGGGAATAAGCCATCATGGCAGCCGGATGCCTTCCAGCAAAGTTTACCGCAAGACATATTCCATGCAGAAAAACGTATATGCCGGCGACCTCAATATCCCGCCCACACTTCGCCAGATGTGCATCAGGGATGTTACGTGCGAATATGTTCCTCTTCCACCCGTTCCAAAGGTGCTGCGGCCTCTCGATCTTGCTCTTCAGTCCTGCGAAGGGTGGAAAAGCGTCAAAATTCCTGTCAGGTATCCGTCTCCAAACAATACCGGACATGTATATCTTGCCGCAATAGGAGGCGACAACACGTGGAATACGACAGGCTATGGCAGAAGCGATTCCAAAACGGTCGATTTCGGCGCAGTCGGGCATAACGTTCTGCATTTGCCGGTGTATCATGAGAACAATACGCAAACGCCGGTCAATTATCCCTTCATGGTAAACAGTAACGACAGTGTCCGGATCTTTGAACCCGATGAAGACGATTACCGGAAATTCGGCATGTCGAAAATTTTTCCCGAGGATGACGAATACAGCGAACGCATGACCGGAGGCGTTTTTGAAGGAGCTAACAAAAGTGATTTTTCCGACGCCGTAACGCTGTACACCGTGCATGAAGCAAGCGGCGAACATTTCAATACGGCAATAATCCGCAACCCTTCCCGTTTCCGTTATGTCCGGTATGTTTCACCCATTGGCAGCTACTGCTATGTCGCCGAAATAATATTTTACAGCGACAGGGGCGAGCGGCTTGGCGGCGAACCGACAGGCCTGCCGGGATCGCGCAGAAACTCATCCATGACTTTTGACATGACGCTCGACGGAGATATATCGACTTACCACGACGCTCCCCTGTCCGATAATTCATGGGTGGGTCTGGACTTTGGCGAACCGAAGAGAACAGGTAAAATTCAGTATCTCCCGCGCAATAGCGGCAATGGTATATATGAAGGACATACCTACGAACTGTTCTACTGGAAAGATAAAAAATGGCAGTTTCTTGAACAGCAAAAAGCAGAGACTTCCCATCTGTTTTTTAAGGCTCCGACCAATGCTGTCCTGTTTATAAAAAACATTACGGCGAACAAATCAGGCAAATGTTTTGTACTGAACAAAAGCGGCGAACAGGAATGGCTTTATATATATAGAAGAGGATCATAGAAGAATTAAGGCTGGGAATTTATTTTTATCGGATATGGGTATATCCAGTCGGGAGTGTTACCGGTATTTGCCATCGCGTACAAGCCTTAAAAGGTTTGTGGCGGGAGATAAACGGTTTTATATTAATATAAAGGTTCTACCGTTATTTGTGTGGAAGCATGTCAAGATCACCGTGAAAAAAGAGGATTGCTATTCTGAAATTTTCAGTATTTCTATACCCTCTTCCAATTGTCTTTCATATAACAACATCTCAAACGGCTAATATGAAGCAGATTATTGATGCGATAAAAAAATCCCGTCAGTCCCCCATTAAAGGGTTTAATGCAAAAAGCATATAACATTGCGGGATCAAAAATCCCGTCAGGGATGAAATATCGGTAGAAAACAGTCGAAAATCGGTAAGAATCCCGTCAGTCCCCATTAAAGGATTTAATGCAAAAAGCATATAACATTGCCGGAATCAAAAATCCCGTAAGTCCCCCATTAAAGTGTTTAATGCAAAAAGCATATAACATTGCCGGAATCAAAAATCCCGTCAGGGATGAAATATTGGTAGAAATCAATTCATTGTCCTGCAAAATCCCGTTAGGGATGACACGCGGTATCTTCGTTTTTACATTTCATCCCTCACGGGATTCTTACCGATTTCCGACTGTTTTCTACCGATATTTCATCCCTGACGGGATTTTTTGT
>JAIRZR010000299.1 GCA_031267155.1 Prevotellaceae bacterium
TACTGGCAGATCGATCTTCATAATCTTCTGCATTTTTTGAAATTGAGGCTGGATGCCCACGCGCAGAAGGAAATCCGCCTGTACGGCGAAGTCCTGTACGGTATTATGAAAACAGTATGTCCGCTTACCGCGGAGGCTTTTGAGGAGTATGAACGGGGCGGGGTGAATTTTTCCGCGAAGGAATTCGCCGCCTTACAGGCTGTGCTGGCGGGCGCTTCACAGGAGAGCTGCGGCCTTTCCGGTAAGGAGCTTGAGCGTTTCCGCGAAAAACTGAAAACGGGGCGGCAGACCTGATATTACAGGCAGCGTTCCGGCTGTAGCCTGAGCTGTCGTAAGGCGGCGAAGCGTAAACAGGACTCGTTATGCGAAGCGCTCTTTATTTTATATGTTTTTCTAATAATTTTTTTACTATATTTTGTATTTCAGTATTTTCATTTTGCGCTTGCTTTTTAAGAGCTTCATATACTGAAACTTCATCCCCTTTCCATATAATATCTAATCTTCTTATTTGAGTCATTGCACTATGTGTATAATTTTCTGGATATGCCCAATAACATGTTAAACATATTTCCGTATCTTTTTTGGTATTCCAATTTTCACATTTTTCGCAGGCCCATGATTTTAGTCTATTTGCGGAAGGTGACAATAACATATAGTATTCCGGTACTTGTTCGTCGGTAAAATCGCCGCCGACTTCAAATGGCACTCTATGATCAATTTGTAAATCATCTTCATTCATAAGTTCGTTGTAAATGAAACATTTTGCCCCGTGTAAAGCAATTAATTCTTCTTTTATTTTCTTTGACAACGCGGTTCTTCCGGAAATTCTATGCAATACCTCTTCTGGATTAAATTCCGCGAATTTGTAAGCCGCGATCTTTCTGCCATCGCTCCCTTCAACCCTGTACATTTCAATAGGAATGCCAAGTTCTTTAACGTCTCTTACAGCCCGTGGAGGATGGTTATAACCATATCTATTTTTCAAGTCTTCGGTTGTAATAAAACCATATTTCAATATATGATCTATAACTGCCTTAGGACGCTTTGCTGTTACTGATTTTAGTAAATCAAGAAATTCTTGTGAATAATTCATTTTCTTTCCAATCTTTATGAAAAATATATTTATTTTGATACAAATCACTACTGATATATAATGATTCATAAGTTATTTCATTTTTCCCTAATAATGTTGATTGGCTTGAACGGCCAGCGTTTAATTCAATGTGCTTAATCCCTGTTTTTACAGGTATTTTATTCCCATAAATTTTATTGCCGCATTTGCCATCATAACTTACCAAAAACGATATTTTTCTATTAATAAGTTTTTTTAATTCTTCAACAAATTCTTCATGTTCTATACCAGAAAAATATCTTGAGTCTCTTTCGCCACAAACACCTTGATAGGGAGGATCCATGTAGATTATATCACCAGGCAATGCCATATTAAAAATGTCTTTATAATCAAGGGAATAATAGGTAATCTTTCCTTTTAATAATGAAGATATATTATATATATTTTTTTCCATTTGCAATGGACTTGTCCCTTTACGCCTTTTATCAGGACTCTGGTTGAATAGCCCTTCAGTATTATACCGTACCGCTCCTTTTACACAGCGGGCTAACAGATATAGAAAATATATAGGATCTTTTGTAAGATTAAATTCATCTCTAATTTGATAATAATGTTCGGTACTGTCATGTTTTTGATCGGTCCAAATCTTTCTGTATTTTTTCGATGTGTATTCAGGATCTTCGATAACTAGTTTTAATAAGTCAATTAATGGTTTATTTAAATCATTTATCAGGAATTGTTCTGTCCTGTTTTCTGATGCACATGCTATGGTAATGGCAGAGGAACCGGCAAAAGGTTCAATGAGACGTTCAAAAGTGTTCGGCATAAAATTTAAAATTTCGGATGCTAAATTACGTTTTGATCCTTGATATTGTACTAAATGTGGCATTTTCTTCATACAACCCTCCACAATTAAACAGTTTACCGCATCGTTTTACTTTTGGCTATACCATTTGAGGATGTTTTTAGCAGCATTTCACATAACTTGCTATTAATGCCTTTGGCAATTTTCTCCTGTGGGGAATAAGTCAGGGTTTTTCAGGCGGTCCTTCCGAAATTTCCTTAATCCGCCATTTCCCGCTCGCCTTGTCCTGGTAGATCCGGCTTGTAGGGATTTCCAGAAGGCGGCCGTCGTCGCTTAGGAGTTTTACCCGCTGTGACAGGATATTGATTTCGGTAATTTTGAAAACCGACTCGTCGTAGGGAATTTTATAACCTTCGGGCGGGAGCTTCTTCTTTTCCGTGCTGTACGTTTCAAACTCATAAGACAGGCAGCACAACAGGCGTCCGCAGGGGCCGGAAATCTTCATGGAGTTAAGGGAAAGATTCTGCACCTTTGCCATTTTGATGGAAACAGGCTTCAGCTTATCCGTAATGCCGTGACAGCAGTAGCCGCAGCCGCATACGCCGCAGCCGCCGATGACACGCGACTCATCCCGCACGCCTATCTGCCGCAGTTCTATCCGCATTTTAAAAACCGACACCAGGTCCTTGACCAGTTCCCGGAAATCCACGCGGGCCTCGGCGGTAAAGAAAAACAGAATTTTCGTTTCGTCAAAAATGTAGTGGGCGGAGACCAGTTTCATATCCAGCCCGTGCTGGAGAATCTTCTGTTTGCAGATGGCAAAGGCCTCTTCTTCCCTGACTTTGAAGTCCGCGTACTTTTTTAAGTCTTCCGCGCTGGCTATACGCACAACCTCACGCAGAGGCGGCTGGCCGCTACCCTCGTCGGCGCGCATGTTAAACTCATGCACCGGCCCAAGTATTCTGCCCAGGTCTTTTCCATAGCGCGTGGCAAGCACCACGTAATCCCCGGCCTTTAGCTGCATGCCGTCCTTCGGCGCGCACAGTTCGGTCTCGCTGGAATGCAGGACTTTTGCCGCCATAAAAGCCTTCTCCAGTTTAATGGTCTGGGTTTCCGGCTCGTCGGCGCCCTGTTC
>JAIRZR010000317.1 GCA_031267155.1 Prevotellaceae bacterium
AAAAAAAAAATCTCAATAATCATTCAATAACGCAATCCAAATTTTCCATTCACATTGCCAGAACACGATTCAAAAATTCAAGACCCGGATTGAGAAAAATAATTCTCAACAAAGTTGCCAGTCGATTTGACTGAACTCATCAGGAACGATACCGCGGTCTTCTCTACCAGCTTGCCTTCTTCACGCCCGGGATCAGACCGTTGGAAGCCATTTCGCGGAACTGTATCCGGCTTATTCCGAACAGGCGCATATATCCTTTAGGGCGTCCTGTGAGGGAACAGCGGTTATGCAGACGTACCCTGCTCGAATTTTTCGGCAATCTGGCTAAGCCCTCATAATCGCCGGCATCCTTCAAAGCCTGTCGTTTTTCCGCATACTTTGCTACAAGTTTCGCACGCTTAACTTCCCGTGCTTTCATTGATTCTTTTGCCATACTTAATCGTTCTTTTTAGCGTTTTTAAATGGTAGTCCGAAATGACGGAGCAAAGAGTAGGATTCCCTGTCGGAACCGGATGAACAGATAAACGATATTTCCATCCCCATGATTTTCGATATCTTGTCGATATCTATTTCGGGGAAAATTATCTGCTCTTCTATACCCAGAGTATAGTTTCCGCGTCCGTCGAACTTGTCGTTTATACCTTTAAAATCACGAATGCGCGGCAGAGCTATGGATATTAAACGCTCGAAAAACTCGTACATTCGCGCGCCGCGGAGCGTAACCTTAACTCCGATGGGCATGCCTTTGCGGAGCTTGAAGTTGGAAATATCCTTCTTCGAGCGGGTAATCACTGCCTTCTGACCTGCGACAGTCGAAAGCTCCTGCTGGGCTACCTCAACTATCTTTTTCTTGTCGTCTCCGGACGCTGCGCTTCCGATTCCCTGGTTAATAACTATCTTCTCCAGTCTTGGAACCTGCATAATGCTTTTGTATTCAAATTCCTTCATCAGAGCAGGAACAATAACGTTCCTGTATTGCTTTTTTAGAGTAGGAATATATCCCTTGGGCGTCGCCGCTGATACGGGAGCCTCTCCTCCTTTTTTCTTAGCCATCAGTCTATTATTTTAATTATACCTGTTTTCTTAGCCTGTTTCGAATAGCGCACCGAACGGATTTTGCCATCCCTGCCGGGCTTTTCGCCCTGCATCCTGCCGACTCTGGTAGGCTTGCCCGTTTCGGGGCAAATCACCTGAAGGTTGGAAATATTGACGGGAGCTTCCTGTTCCAGCCGTGCGCCCTGCGGATGCTTGGCATTCGGCTTTGTATGCTTTGTCACAACATTGACGCCCTCGACAATCGCCCTGTTTTCCTTCGGGAAGACTTCCAGAACCTTTCCCTTGACATTTTTGTCGTCGCCGGCAATAACCTTTACAGTATCGCCTTTCCTTATACGTAACTTTACACTCATAATGTTTTCCTCCAATTAATTATAATACCTCGGGGGCAAGTGAGACAATCTTCATGTAATTATCGCGCAGTTCGCGCGCCACGGGACCGAAAATGCGCGTGCCGCGGATTTCGCCCTGATTGTTCAGAAGGACGCATGCATTGTCGTCAAAACGGATATACGAGCCGTCTGCGCGGCGTATTTCCTTTTTTGTCCTGACTATAACAGCTTTGGATACCGTCTTCTTCTTGACGTCGGAACCGGGGATAGCCACCTTGACACTCACCACTATTTTATCGCCCACACTGGCATAGCGCCTGCGGGTCCCTCCAAGTACGCGGATACAAAGCACTTCCTTCGCTCCGCTGTTATCGGCTACTTGCAGCCTTGATTCTTGCTGTATCATACTTACTTAACTTTTTCTATGATTTCGACTAATCTCCAGCATTTGTTTTTACTCAACGGACGGGTTTCCATAATACGGACAGTATCTCCTTCGCTGCACTCGTTTTTCTCGTCGTGAGCCATATACTTTGTCGTCTTATTAACAAACTTGCCGTATATAGGGTGCTTTACCTTGCGCTTTTCGGCAACGACGATGGACTTGTCCATCCTGTTGCTAATGACAATCCCTATTCTTTCCTTTCTAAAATTCCTTTCCATGACAATCACTGTTTTTGTTCATTAATTTCCCGTTGTCTCAATTCCGTCAACATGCGCGCAATTCCCTTGCGAACCTGCCTCAGGTTGGATGTATTCTCGGCAGGAGAAACGGCATGATCCAGTTTCATCCTGACATACTCTGCTTTTTCGGACTGAACTCTATCCTTCAGATCCTTGGTATTAAGCTCCTTAATTTCCGCTTTCTTCATTTCTTTAAATCAATTATTCGGAATAATCTCTTCTTACCACAAACTTTGTAACAATCGGAAGTTTCTGGGCGCCCAGTCTGAGCGCTTCCTTTGCAACCTCCAACGGCACTCCGTCCGCCTCGAATAGAATACGTCCCGGCGTTACCGGAGCTACAAATCCTTCGGGAGCTCCCTTACCCTTGCCCATACGCACTTCGGCGGGCTTTTTCGTGATCGGCTTGTCCGGAAATACACGGATCCAGATCTGTCCCTCGCGCTTCATGTAGCGCACAATTGCCTGACGCGCAGCTTCCAGCTGGTTTCCGGTGATCCAGGCATAATCTGTTGCTTTAATGGCAAACGAGCCAAATGCCGGTTCATGACCCCTCTGAGCCAGTCCCTTCATTTTTCCCTTCTGCTGTCTTCTATACTTTGTCCTTTTCGGCTGTAACATTGTTCATTCTTTTTTAAGAAAAATTACTACTTTTTTGTTTGCTTGCGTCCGCCGCCGCCAGCATTACGGTTTCTGTTGTCTCCGCCACCGGCGTTACGGTTTCTGTCTCCGCTGCCGCCGCCGCCGCGGTTTCTGTTGTCTCCACGTCCCCGGTCACGGTTATCACGGTCTCCGCCACGCCCTCTGTTGTCGCGGTCGCCATAATTCCTGTCACGGTCACGGTCTCCGCGGTTTTTGTCGCGGTCGCCACGTCCTCTGTTGTCACGGTCTCCGCCACGACCTCCGTATCCGCCTCCCATATTTGCCGGAGAAGCGCCTACATTGGGTTCGAGATCCCTTTTTCCATAAACCAGACCGTTGCATATCCACACTTTTATTCCAAGCAGACCGACTTTTGTAAGGGCTTCGCCCAGAGCATAGTCAATGTTTGCACGGAAAGTATGAAGCGGAATGCGTCCTTCCTTGTAAGTCTCGGAACGCGCCATTTCGGCTCCTCCCAGACGTCCTGATATCTGGACTTTAATCCCTTCCGCTCCCATGCGCATCGTTGAGGCGATTGCCATTTTTATGGCGCGGCGATAAGAGATTCGTCCTTCCACCTGACGGGCAATATTGTTAGCCACGATCATCGAGTCAAGCTCGGGGCGTTTCACTTCAAAGATATTAATCTGGATGTCCTTGCTTGTGATTTTCTTCAATTCTTCCTTGAGAGTGTCCACTATTTCGCCGCCCTTGCCGATAATCGTACCGGGACGCGCGCTGTGAATAGTAACGGTAATCAACTTCAGTGTACGCTCAATGACGATTTTGGATAAATTCGCCTTAGCAAGACGTGTATTCAGATATGCACGAATTTTGTGGTCTTCGACAATTTTGGTGGAAAAATCTCTTCCACCGAACCAGTTGGAATCCCAACCACGGATGATTCCAAGCCTGTTACCTATCGGATTAACTTTCTGTCCCATACTTATTCTTCTGTTTGTTCGATTATAGAATCCACTACTACGGTAACATGGTTGGAACGTTTGCGGATACGTCCTGCCTGTCCTCTCGGAGCGGGGCGCATGCGTTTCAGTGTTCTTCCCTGATTCACGAATATTTCTTTAACATAAAGGTTTGCGCTGTCAACGCTTGTACCTTCGTTTTTCGCTTCCCAGTTGTTGATTGCCGACTTGAGCAATTTTTCCAGACGTTCGGAAGCGGCTTTTTTACTGTATTTCAAAATATCCAGTGCGCGGTTTACTTCGACACCGCGAATCACGTCTGCCACCAGTCGCATCTTTCTTGGAGATGTCGGGCAGTCATTCAATTTGGCTATGGCTGTAAACTTTTTTTCTTCCTTAATTCGTTCAGCCATCATTTTTTTTCTTGCACCCATTATATATTACAGATATTTTCGGTGTTACACATTATTATTTTCTGTTACCTGAATGTCCTCGGAAGGTACGGGTGGGGGCAAATTCTCCCAGCTTGTGACCTACCATGTTTTCAGTGATGTAAACGGGGATAAATTTAATCCCGTTATGCACGGCAATCGTGTGTCCCACGAAATCCGGAGAAATCATGGATGCCCGCGACCAGGTTTTTACAACGCTTTTTTTGCCGCCTTCGTTCATTGCCGTTACCCTTTTTTCCAGTTTGGGTTCGATATATGGTCCCTTTTTCAGTGATCTACTCATTTCTTCAACATTTTTCAGTGATTACTTTTTTCTTCTTTCCAAAATAAATTTCCTGGAAGTTTTCTTCGGATCACGAGTTTTGTATCCTTTAGCCAGCAGGCCCTTCCTCGATCGCGGATGTCCTCCCGAAGCACGTCCTTCGCCGCCTCCCATCGGGTGGTCAACAGGGTTCATTGCGACGCCTCTCACTCTGGGACGGCGTCCTTTCCAGCGGTTTCTGCCTGCCTTGCCGTGGATTTCAAGACTGTGATCGGGATTTGATACCGAACCGACAGTAGCCTTGCAGGTTACCAGCACCATGCGTGTTTCGCCCGAGGGCAGTTTCAGCACGGCATGTCTTCCTTCGCGGGCTAAGAGCTGAGCGTATGATCCTGCGCTGCGCGCCATTACGGCTCCCTGCCCGGGATGAAGCTCGATATTGTGTACAACTGTTCCCAAAGGTATTTCGGATAGAAACAGTGCATTTCCGATTTCGGGTGCGATTCCGGTGCCCGAAATGATTTTCTGCCCGACTTTCAAGCCGTTTGGCGCTACGATATAGCGTTTTTCGCCATCCGCATATCTAAGCAGGGCGATCCGGGCGCTGCGGTTCGGGTCGTATTCTATGGTTCTGACCGTTGCAGCCATTCCGTCCTTGTCGCGCTTGAAATCGATGATGCGATATCTGCGTTTATGACCTCCGCCGATGTAGCGCATGGTCATTTTTCCTGTATTATTGCGTCCTCCCGTTTTTTTCAGGGGCGCCAGCAAGCTCTTTTCCGGTGATGTAGAAGTAATATCGTCAAACGTTCCAATCACTTTGTTTCTTGTTCCGGGTGTAACCGGCTTAAATTTCCTTACTCCCATAATCTTTTAGATATTACTGTAAAAATCAATGCGTTCACCTTCATTAAGTGTAATAATGGCTTTCTTGAAGTGGTTTGTACGACCGGTCAATAATCCGGCTTTTGTAAACCGGCTTTTATGCTTGCCCTTGTAATTCATCGTATTAACCGCTTTAACATTTACCTTGTAGAACTCTTCGACTGCCTTTTTGATTTGCAGTTTGTCGGCTCTGCGATCAACAACTATACCGTAACGGTTCAATTTTTCGCCTTGACGCGTCATTTTTTCGGTAACTATCGGCCTGAATAATATTTCCATTTCTTATACGTTTTCCTGTTTAGAAACACCGAATAAACTGTGAATTTTGTCAACTGCACCTTCCAGAAGGACTATACTTGACGCGTTAAGTATGTCATAAGTAGTCAAATCTGAAGCAATTACAACCTTCACCTTCGGCAGGTTTCTGGACGACAAATATACATTATTATTTAATTCCCCAAGCACAAGAAGCAATTTTTTATCGGAAACCTTCAGATTACTGCTTATTTCCAGAAACTGTCCTGTTTTCGGGACATCAAACGAGAAATCTTCCACAACGGTGATTGCATTCTCCTTTGCCTTGTCCGAAAGGGCGCTCCTGCGCGCCAGGGATTTAACTTTCTTGTTCAGCTTGAAGCTGTAGTCTCTGGGAACAGGTCCGAAAGCGCGTCCTCCGCCTACATATATCGGCGATTTGATGCTTCCGTGGCGTGCGCCGCCGCCGCCTTTCTGCTTGCCCATTTTCTTTGTACTGTACGCTACTTCGGCTCTCTGTTTCGCCTTGTGCGTGCCCTGACGTCTGTTTGCAAGATACTGCTTAACGTCCAGATACATGACGTGTTCGTTCGGCTGAATGCCAAACACCGAATCATCAAGAGTTACTTTTTTTGACGATTCGCTTCCGTCGATCTTATATAATGCCAATTCCATAATATTTATCCCTCAATTATCAAATACGAGCCTTTTGCCCCCGGTATGGAACCTTTGACCAGCAGCAAGTTATTTTCAGGAATAACTTTCAGCACTCTTAAGTTAACAACTTTTACTCTGTCGCCTCCCATGCGTCCGGCAAGTTTTTTGCCCTTGAACACTCTGGATGGATACGACGATGCGCCCATTGATCCGGGTGCACGACCACGGTTATGCTGTCCGTGGGTTTGACCGCCCACTCCGCCAAATCCGTGACGCTTAACTACTCCCTGAAATCCCTTTCCTTTCGAGATTCCAACGACATCTACCCATTCGCCCTCGCTGAACAGGTCAACCGTTACCGATTCTCCCAATGTCAATTCCCTGTCAAAATCCTTGGGAAACTCGACAAGTTTCTTTTTCGGTGCCGTGCCGGCTTTCTTGAAGTGGCACAACAGCGACTTGCTGGTGTTTTTTTCTTTCTTGTCGTCATAGGCAAGCTGAACTGCTTCATATCCGTCGATTTCAACGGACTTGACTTGCGTGACTACACATGGACCAGCCTCAATAACTGTACAGGGGATATTCTTTCCGTCATCCCCAAACACAGAAGTCATTCCGACTTTTTTTCCAATAATTCCTGGCATGTTTTTAATAATTATTATTTATCTTTTTTCTATAATTTCTACATTTTCATTTTGAATGACATGTTCCACCTGTCCAAAAATCCGGTCTGCCGGATGAAATGAATAGTGAACCTGTCGCTTTCTTGTTGTCTCCGATACCAGCAGCTGACATCCGCGCCGCTTACATTCATCGATTTTCTCCCTGATATCTGCATGTTTAAACTTCTCCGAATCCAGACGGTGTTCTTTTATCCATGTCTCGAATTTCCCTGCGCTATCATCCTGACAGTCATAGAAATCTATGGGTTTCCGGAGTTTATATTCGATTTTATTCCTTTTTGGAGGAAATACTTTCAGAACAAAAATCGAGGTTTCAGTGATGGCGAAATGATCCTTTTTCACAAGAACAACATCCCCGCTTTCGATACCGAATCTGCGCATTGATTTTCCGTCAACAACAAAAGAGACATACTGACTTTTGTCTATTGTTTCCCCGTCCAGTTCAAAAGAGTCTTTTTCGTATTCCTTTTCCAGCCAGACAACAGCTTCTTTACGCTTTTTTATACTGCCGGCAGAGACCAGTTTATATTTTATGCCGCCCCTACTTGCTTCCAGTTTTTTCACCTTCGAAAGAAGCATTTTCGTCATAAAATACATAAAAACAAGCCATATAAGAACCAATACGCAAAATAACACCATCCTACAAGCCTCCCCTTTTTATTTCGATTTTTTTCGTTCTATCACTTATATATAAAGTAGCCGCCTTCATGTAAGCCATTGATAAACCCACAAACAGGAACGGACAGAAATTATATACTCCCATATCTTTTGTTATAGATATAATAAGTACAGAAACCGTAACGCTCCCCAATATTATGACAATAAATATTTTATTGAAATATCCGTCAACTGCATATAAAACCTGTACCATTAAATCAAAGGTATATACTCCAAGTGCAAACAATAGAGTTTGCCCAATGTCTCCAAAGTTATACTGTTCAGTAAGAAAACCTGCTCTTCCCAACATTTCCGGAAACATCGTACAAGTAACTATCGACACCCATAATAAAGCAAATCCGCCTGCCTTCAATATAATACCAATTTTATCTTCTATAATCATCTACCTTTATCGTTACTTACTACCTGTTGAATCGTTAACATAAATTGTTGTTATTCTTTATTTTAATATTAAAACCATTATATAAAACGGCTTGCAAAGGTACAAACTTTTTTTAATTCCAAAATATTTTTTCGTTTTTTTAATCTATTAGATAATGAATAATGCTCCCCACTATCTTGAAATTAAATTTTAATAGCCTGTTTTCAAGATTTTTAACCGAGATCACACTGCACCTGCAAATGATTGAAAATAATTGAAAAAGCAAACTTATAGCCTTACAAGCTCGCGGGGGGAGGGCTCCGTACTGCACCGGACGAGATCCGATGAAACTGATAACCTGAGTTCGGGATAAGCATCCAGACCTCAAGGCAGTAATCCAAATCACCCTAATAGACACAAGTTTATTTTCCGCAGCAATCATCACTTCGGATTTTTTGTTATGAAATCATAA
>JAIRZR010000334.1 GCA_031267155.1 Prevotellaceae bacterium
AACGACAGCGCCGCCCTTGCTGTTGCAGACTTGAGTATAGCGATGGGAAAAGGAAGCGATATCGCTATCGACGTCGCCAAAATGACGATTATTTCTTCCGATTTGACAAAAATCCCGGAGGCAATAGCTATTTCCGCGAAAACGGTGCGGACTGTACATCAAAATTTGTTCTGGGCTTTTATCTATAACTTTATCGGTATCCCGATAGCGGCAGGGATTCTCTATCCATTCAACGGCTTCCTGCTTAACCCGATGATCGCCGGCGCCGCAATGGCTTTGAGCAGTGTAAGCGTAGTCTGCAACAGTCTTTTAGAGTTAAGAACTAAGAGTCATATATCAGCAGTTCGTTGACATTCTAAGGAACGATAACAGTATCAACAGTTCGTTGACAAATCCCCCGTGGGATTTCGCCCGCTAAGGCGAGCAAAATATCAGGAGTTCATTGACATATTGTACATTTTAAGGCAGGGACATTGGAAACTCAAAATGGAATTATTTCCCTATAAAGCGAATCTCTTTCTACCGGAATGAAACCTGCGGAAGATATAAATTTATGCATTTCCGAAACACTCATTGTGGGAGATACTTCTTCGCTGCCCGCCATGGAGTATATTTTTGTAGAATCGTCGATTGTCCCGTCCACATCATCAGCCCCGAAATTCAGCGCCAGTTGTGCCGTACCTTTTCCCAACATAGGCCAGTAGGATTTTATGTGAGGGATATTGTCGAGGTATAAACGGCAAACGGCGAAATTTTTCATGACTTCCGCAGTATTGATTTCTCCGATATTGCTCATGGAATTGTTTATATTTTTATATTTTAGAGGAATAAAAGCATTGAATCCTCCTGTTTTATCCTGCAATTGTCGCAGTCTGTCGAGATGCTCAATTCTGTGTTCATAAGTTTCGACATGCCCGTAAAGCATACTTGCGTTCGATGGAAGTCCGGCATTATGAGCTTCTTCATGTATCTGCAACCACAATTGAGATGGCGCCTTGTCGCCGCAGATTTTTCGACGAATGTTTTCGTTAAATATTTCAGCGCCTCCGCCAGGGATAGAATTTAGTCCGTAATCTTTCAAAATTTTCAATCCCTGTTCGATACCGTAGCCTGCACTTCGCATCATATAGTCAAGTTCTACCGCCGTAAATCCCTTGATATGAACCTCTGGCAGAACTGTTTTTATCTTTTGAAGCAGTTCGCCGTAAAAATGTATGTCTCTGTGCGGATGTACTCCGCCGACGATATGCACTTCCGTAATACCTTTTCCGACGTATTTCCGGCAAATGTCGAGCATCTCGGGAATGTCGAAATCCCATGCATCCCTGTCGCTTTTTTTTCGCCTGTATGAACAGAATTTACATCCAAAAATGCATATATTGCTGGGTTCGATATGAAAATTTCTGTTGAAAAATACTTTATCGCCGGATACCTGTTTTTTGCGGAACAGAGCCAAAGAAGCCAGTAGCGACAAATTCCCGGAATTGTACAGTGAAACGCCGTCTTCAAATGTCAATCGTTCACCTTCGTATATTTTTTTTGCAAGCTGTTTGAGGTCTCCCGCATTTTCAATTATTGTCTCAATCATTAATCCTAATATGAAATTATGTGCAAATATAGTGAAAAAAATAAAAACAAAACGAGGCAGAGTTTGGGTTTCTCTACCTCGTTGCTGAACTAACCTATGAAAAACTAACTTACACGCTATGTAAACAAGCATTTTTATGAAATGTTCAAAAAAATAGAAAAAAAATTTAATTTATATAAAAAATCTGGCTTAGTTTCACCCGAATATAAAAAATCAGTTCAAAAAAAATATATGATTTCCTTGATTTTCATTTTAAAATGTCGTTTATGCTATGTTTCAAGGTTACTAAACTATCTTCGCCTGAAGGCGAAGGGTTTACTGTCGGCTAAAACCGAAAAAGGCTTATGCATCCTAATTGTGCATTATTGTGTAGAAAGCGTCCAAAAAGTCCCTCACGTCGTCATTGCGAATAACCGTTTCGTACCTAAACTACAAGCGAAATGACGCTTAGTCAGGACATTCCAAAAGGCGTCATCATAAATCGAAGCAAACCATCGTTGTCCGTCACTGCGAACGTAGTGAAGCAATCCAGAAAAGCCTCTTAATGTGCTGCTTACGAAAAGCGCCATTGTAAGTGAAGCGAAGCAGTTCAACAATATTATTTCATTATATTTTTGATGGCAGCAGATTTTCATAATCCGGGGGCATTATCTGACATTTTATCAGCAATGCTCAACAATCTTGCTTCATTATATTTTTAATGTTATCAGATTATACAGTTCAGCAAATAGAAACAAAGCCGGCAGTTAAAAACAGCCGGCTTGTTCAGTAAAAACCCATTATCTTTAAAAAATGTTTTTTATAATATCCTGTCTTAATAGTTCCAGAAATCACTTTCCATCTTAAGCATCTCGTTTTTAATCCTTTCGGATTCAAGTATTGCTTCGATACCGCCGTGAGTATATTCCGTTATATCTATATCATTCACATTTGTAGCCCGAGTTATGCGCGAGGAAAAATATCTTTTATGGAAAACATCATCGAAAGAAATGTTTGCCTGTTGATTTTTTCCCGTATAGCATGTTGTATTAGCCAATACCCTTCTTGCTTCGGGAAAATAAATCCAGCACAGTTCCTGCCTCGCAAGATTATCCATATCGCTTCCGGTCGCATCAACCGAATTTCCATCATTATCTTTCTTAAAGACCTTTACAGGACATATAGCAATAATACGTACATCCAATCGTGAATGTCTTTTATCAAAAAACCATTTTTCCTTAACCTTGTATTCTCTAATTTGTCCCCAGCTCACATAACCTTTCTGTATGATGAGCGTATCGCCTGGACCATCTATTTTATCCTGCCTTACTTCTTTATCGGCAGCTCCTAATCTTTCCGTAACCTTACTTATTGACAGTTTCTTTGCGAAATTTTCATCATCATAAGCCTGAATTTTCTTATTCCTGATACCATCAACCAATGCTTGAGCAAGGCTTTTTCTGCTCTGTATATCATCAGTAGGATAATACAGATGAAAATTCAATTTTTCCCTGCAGTCAATAATTCTCCATATAGACTGCGACCACAATACATCCTCTTCTCTGATTGCAGCATATTCGACAGGCTTTTTTTCTTCCACTATCGCCTTCTCGAAAATATCCGTCATGGGAGTCATAGGCTCCTCTTCCTCAACTTGTTCTTCCTGTGCAAATGAAACAAGGGAGAACATCAGTGCAAACAATACATTAAAAATTAAAATCTTTTTCATACTATACATTTTCTTAAATTTAACCTCCAACTTGATAAGTTTTAGCAGGCAACTCCCTGACATCGTTAGTGCCTTTCACTTTTACTTTTATATTCGATATAATAACTCTGGAACCTACTTTAAGCGCCGACATATATTGTCTCTGATCTTCAGTGAATCTGTAACTGTTCGATGTAGCCATTTTAATATATCCTGCCTGAAACGTCTCAAGAGTAAACGAAAGCACATCGAAAGTCAAATCGAAATCGAAATCATCCGGCATTTTTGCCACAACTCCCTGAACCGAACTTAACTGGCTTCGGGTAACCGATTCGCCTTTTATACCAAACAGTGAAGGCACGGGATCGGGAACGCGCTTCACTCTGAACTCTCTTGTGCCCATATTTTTCTGCTCGCCGTCCACCGTTGCCGTTACAGATATATTGCATTTACCTACACTTGCAGCTTTTACGATATATGAGCCGCCCTGTGTCGGAGTTATTGTCCCGTTGGAAATGCTTATATGAATGTCTTTTTGAGAAACACCGGAAACCGAAACATCTACTGGATTGTCAACTCCCAGATAAAACACATTCATCTTGGTTGCTGAAACAGCCAGCGAAGGTTCGATAACATGATATTCGAATTTGAAATTTCGCTGATCCGTCCCGCCGGAAGCATTTCGGTACTCTATATATCCTGCGATAGTACTGGGACCAATACTTGAACCGGAGAAAGGAATTTTCGCTCTGCCGGCTTTCATCGGAATCTTTCTTCCGCCTACATGAGCTTCAGCCTGTATGGATTCGTCGAATGCAACCAGAAATACTTCTGCTTCGCCTGTGGCTCCTTTCATTATCATTCCATTAGGATTGCTAACAGCCGCTTCGACATTCGAAATCTTAAGATCGTCCTTGCCGATGCGCGATCTTAGATAATCCAGCACATAGCTTTCGCAGTTCAGGATATCCACCTGTATTTTACTCAATAAGGCAATAGCCGAAATCAGAGGAGTACTGTTGAATGTAAAAGTCTCCCAGTCCCTGACATCTGTCAAACCTTTCTTGGGGACTTCAAAACTCAGCAAGTCGTTTATAAACGACTGTATATCCGGATTATCGCCAACTATGTCTTTTAACAGGAAATCTTTATATTCCAAAACCTTCTTATGAAGGTCATAAGCTTTTCCGTTATCGCTGACGCCCAGCAGAACCTGATTGGCAACGTTAAGATCGTCCATCTTTTTGATACTGTCAACATATATCTTACCGTCTTTGACAGCAGTTGCCTCGTCTCCGCCCGTTACCTGAATCATTTCTATTTTCAATCCCTGTATATAGTCGTTGATTTCTTTAGTCTTTTCCCTTGTTATTTTAGCCTTGTCTCTCCATTCCACTGCTTTTTGTCCCAATTCGGCAACTGCATCTTCGAAAACATTTATAGTATTATCGTTTTTTATACCGGTAATGGTAATAGTCTGATCAAGACCCCGTTCAATTTTAGCAAAAGCATCCACAACTTCGGCAGAAACATTCAGCGCCAACATCGCAGTCAACACTAAATACATCATGTTGATCATTTTCTGTCTTGGTGTTTGTTTTCCTCCAGCCATAATTTATTTTTTTTATTTATTCAAAACCGAATTTACTGCAGTCAACATGCTACCATAAATAGAGTTTAAATTTTCTACATTATTATTTAAACTTGCCATCTGCGCTCCCAGTTTTTGCGTTTCGCTTATGGAAATATTCACATTGCCTGCCAATTGCTGTATATCGCCATGCAGGGAAACATAATCGCTCTGCACTTTTTTGGTTTCCTGCAAATATAATTCGTAGGACGAATTGAGCGCTCCCATTGTACGTCCCAGCGTTTCCAGCTGTCCACGGTAATATTCGTAGCCGGAATGTATCTGTTCCAATCCTGCCTTCGACTGTTCATTAAGTTGCTGTATTGCCAGAGAACCTTTGCTGTAGGATTCCGACAATGCGCCGGCAGATTCGCTTATCGAAACAATCGAACCGGAAGCCGAATACATTTTTCCCGTCATATCCGAGGCTGCCGACGCTAAGTTCGAAAGTCCGGACATTTGATTCATCGAATCCGAGAATTTCCGGATATTATCCCTCAAACCATCTGTAGTTGCCTGATCAATACTCAAATCGAAATTGACGCCTCCTCCAACATGCTGTGGATGCTGTGATTTTGTTTGAGCCAATTGACTGTTATGTCCAGTCGCATTTTCAGACAATTCGGGAAACACCGTATCCCAATGATATTCTTTCGGAAGGGCTTCAAACACCGATATGGCAAATATTATTGCTTCTACAGTCATTCCTGTTACCAGCATAGTACCGGCGCCTGGCCAGTGCATAAGTTTAAACAGCGCGCCCAATATAACCACCGAAGCTCCCAAGCCATAAGCTGTTGCGATAACGCGTTTAGCAAATTTTGATTCTAATAATTTCATAATTGTTATACTTTATATTTTTATATTTTATTATTCATGTATCTCAATATAATTTATCTTCCCGGCTGTCTGTTACCTACAACAGCATCCCTGACAACCCTGAAACCTATATACGAATGTGTACTGTCCATATAATTATAGTCTCTTGCTCCCGTTTGCAGGAAATACGAAATATCCTTCCAGGAACCGCCTCTGACAACTTTACGTTTCTTGCTCGCCTTGTCGCCTTTGAAAACATGCTGATGATATACCGGAACCAAATCGTGGGTCGTTTCGTATCCGTTTTCGTCATAAGCGTCGTTAACCCATTCGGAAACATTACCGGCCATATCGTACAGACCAAACTCATTCGGTTCATACTGGGCTACGGGAGATGTTCTCGAGAAACCGTCAAGTGAATAATCGCCTCTCTGCGGTTTGAAATTTGCGAGAAAACATCCGCTGCTGTTGGTATTATACATGCTTCCCCAGGGATAAAGGTTACCCTCCAGACCGCCTCTTGCAGCATATTCGTATTCAACTTCCATCGGCAACCTGTATTCATGGGCGGGATATTGATTTCTGTACCTTTTTTCCTTTGCATGATACGATCTCCAGTTACAAAACGCAGTCGCCTGCCTCCACGATACCCCGACAACAGGATAATAATCGTATGCGGGATGCCAGAAATATGAGCGGGCAAGAGGTTCATTATATGAATTGAAAAAATCGCGTATCCATGCCAAAGTATCGGGGTAAACAGGAATATCTTCCTCCACCATGAATGAACTCCTATCCTGAATATCAATAAGTTTACCATCCTTGTCATGGACTTTTCCCTCATAACGTCCGATTCCGTTTTCATCCACAATATATTTGGCTTTTGCCGCCTGCCGCAAATCAAAATATCTGTATTTGTAATTCAGTTTACGGGTATCAATAACCCTTTTCTGCCCCAAGGCTTCCTCCTTTGTGTAAAAAAAATCCTTATTATCCCTAAGTACAGAATAATGCTCTTCATACTTACTTTGCTTCGGTCTAAGATGTATCGCCGTTCTGTAATTAAGACGGATTTCATTGGGATCCGCTTGATCATCTTCTTCGTCATCATTCTCTTCGATGGCAAATCCATCGACCTCTCCACTCGCCAGTATTCTTCTTGCTATGGAATCAGCCGTCCAGTTAACAAATTCTCTGTATGCCAGATTAGTCGTTTCGGTCTGATCCATAAAAAAATCATCTGTAGTTCGACGTCTCAGGGGAGCATTCATCGCCCATACATAATCCTCGTCGTTTGATCCCATTTCAAACGATCCTTTTTCAATGTAAACCATGTTTTCGGGAGGAGCTTCAAAACCCCTTCTCGAACCTTTTCCTCCAATTCCCCCGCTGTTTCCGCATGAGGTCATAATAAAAAGAACAACCAATAATAAAATCACTCTCTTCATGTCCATAACTTTTATAAATATCTTATACTTTTATATTTCTGTTTCCCTTTATCAAAATAAACCGAGAATCTATATGTCAACATAATCTCATGGTTGCTTCCTCCATATCTGCTTAACACAGAGGTGTTGTAGCTATAAGAATATCCCAGTCTGAGTTCAGGAAATAAATTTAAACCTGCAAGCAGTCCTATCGAACTTTTATATCTGTAATCCAGTCCCAGCCAAAATCTGTTCCGGTAAAAGAGGAGTGAATTTACAGAATAAAGAACGTTTTTCAAATCTGTCAGTACCAGTAGCGAGGGCTTCAGTTCAAATTCAGGATTTTCAAATGAAATTCCATATCCTGTCATGAGATAATAATTCCCGGGTAACCTGGATGGGTTGTCCCCATAAACCAGGGTCGGACGAATCAGATGCATCATTGACAGTCCGGCATAAAATTTACCATTCCTGTAATAAGCTCCCAAACCCAAATCAAAACTTTGCTTCGATTCCTTTCCTGTCGGAATAGCCGGATCGGAACTGCCCTCGGGCAACCTCCATCCTTCCGAAGCGAGAGTACTGAAAAATACGCCTGCAGATAAACCTAAATTTAAAGAACCTTTTTCCAATTCGAATTTGTACGCATATCCCAAATTGAATGCCGGAGTATTGAGAAATCCCAGCCTGTCATCGTAAAACGTGGCGCTTACTCCTCCCTGGACACCCCCTATTATCAGGGGACCGTTGATGTTCAACACCGTCGTTCCGGGAGCATTTTCGATTCCAGCCATCTGATTCCTGTTCATTACAATCACATTGTAGTACCTTGCTGTATCGCTTCCGGCATACGCGGGATTAACAAAGGCAGGATTGAACGATGTCTGGCTGAACATTTGTTCGCTTTGCGAAAACAAGCATCCTCCATAAAGCATAAAAAAGAACATTGCGACTCTACTCAAATCAATATTTTTGTCTCCAATAATAAATCTAAAAGACCGCGCAAAGTAATATATTTTTTTTAGTATAAACAAGTACCCTAAATTTTGATTGTTAATAAACACTAATTTTTTTCCATCACTTTTTGATGATACCAGATCCATCTCAGAGGCACATCATGCCTGCATGCCATTTTATAATCTTCTTCCATACAGGGAATTATTAATGGCGATGTTTCAGAATCTTTCCGGATTTCCATCCACCAGCGGTTTGTAATATCGCTGTGATAAAAGATCAACTGCTCTTCCGGCTGCTCTAAATTTATAAGAAACTTTTTGATTCTGTTCACATTATTTAACATTATTTCGTCTGCCCGATTTGTGATTCCATCTATAATATGCCACACAATTTGAGCAATTATTTCATTTTTTTGACCGTTTTTTTCGATTTTATCACGGCAAAACACGTTTGCAATTTTCAGATTATCCGAAATCCCGGCATACCGCGAAATCCGGCAGATTTCTTCCAGATACAGACCGTTCAGTCCTGAATACAGGGAATCTGCCGCTTCGGATTTACGGATGGAAGCCAGATCCAGACTTAATATATCCGAACTGCGCAGGGCAGGTTCGTATATCATCCTGTTTTCCCTGAATTTGCCAAGCCGCAAGGTTTCAAAATAACGGGACGAAAACGTTCTCAATATTCCGGGATCGCTCAGATATGTCTGATATGCCAGACAGTTAAAATCGAACAGGTTCCGAAATCTGTTACTGAAAAGGGAATCCGTAAAACCGGACTGCACAAGCGCAGGGGAAACGACACTCGCCGAAATGGACTCCCTGTCTGCCAGAGAATCAAGGCAAACGGGCAATACATCCATGGAATTTCCAATCAAAATCACGGTTTTATTGTCGTCTGAAAGTATTTTCAGGAGTTCCTGCAGTCTGCCGTTTTCCGCCGGGGGGATATTTCCCAAATCGGTAACGCCTGTTTCAAGCCTGTAATACAGCCCGTACAGGGATTTCCGGACAAGGGTCAAGCCTCTCCCCTCCCCTACCCCAAGTATGACGATTTTTGAACACGGCAATTTGTCCTTATGAAAATGTACTCCGTTGACAAGCAAATATCTGTTATCCGATTTTATACCGAGACTTTCCCTGTCCACAGAAACCAATATGTCAAAAACATCACTCATACCTATATATAATAGCGAAATTATTTTTTTGTTTTCTTTACAGGAACAGTTTTTTTGGCTGCCGTCTCTGTTTTGGCAGATTTGACAGATTTGGCAGGTTTAGCCGATTTGCCTGTCTTTGCAGGTTTGACGCCCTGCTGTTCAATCAATTCCAGACACTTTTCCCTTGTCAGCCCGTCCCTGTCCGTATCCCCGGGCAATTTATAATTGTTTCCCTCGTAAAAGATATATGGACCGTAACGCCCGTTTAATACCTGAACATCCTCGAAATTCTTTATTACCCTTTCTTTTTCCTTTAATCTTTTTTCTTCGATAAGCTCTATCGCCCTTTCCTTTGTAACAGTATAGGGATCATCGTTTTTACCGAGCGAAACAAACTGTTTTCCAAACCTTACATAAGGACCAAACCGTCCGAGACCAACAACCAGTACCGTATCTTCGTATTTGCCTATCTCGCGCGGCAGAT
Organism: Prevotellaceae bacterium; assembly: GCA_031267155.1. GTDB lineage: Bacteria > Bacteroidota > Bacteroidia > Bacteroidales > UBA932 > JAIRLF01. The sequence goes on from JAIRZR010000334.1 coordinate 9,755, forward strand.
CAAAGAGTTTCAGCGCTTCTTCCAGCGAAATGCTTTCTATCAACTGTCCCTTTTTCAAACTTGCATACAGGGGCTTAGCCTCCGGCTTCGTTTCGTCGGAAACGCCAAGCTGCGCAATGGGACCGAAACGGGCTATTCTGACGGACACCTGTTTTCCCGTTTTCGGGTCAGTGCCAAGCACCTTTTCGGATGCTGCAGGACGGGATATGTCCTTTGATTTTTCGATATCAATATGGAAAGGCTTGTAGAACCTGTCTATCATTTTTGTCCACTCCAATTCTCCCGATGCGATTTCGTCGAACTGTTCCTCTACATTTGCGGTAAAATTATAATCGACAACGTTCCTGAAATTTTCCATCAGGAAATCATTGACCAACATGCCGATATCGCTCGGAAAAAGCTTCGATTTTTCAGTTCCCGCTGTTTCCTGTTTTTTCTCCTTTTTTACAGTTCCCTTTTTCAGGGAAATTCTAACGTATTCCCGCTGTTCGCCCTGACGGTCTTCCTTGGTCACATATCCGCGCTGTATTATGGTCGAAACAGTAGGCGCATAAGTTGAGGGACGGCCGATTCCGAGTTCTTCCATCTTTTTCACCAGACTTGCTTCGGTATATCTTGCGGGATGCTGTGTAAAACGCTCTGTTGCCAGTATTTCGTTATAAACGAGCTTCTGATTTGCCCGCAATGGTGGCAGAAGGTCTCCGGAATCCCTGTCTTCCGTTTCGTCGTCGCTCGATTCGATATACACTTTAAGAAAGCCGTCGAACAGCAGCACTTCCCCCGTAGCCTGAAATTTATATTCGCTGTCCGATACGGATATTGTTACAACTGTCTTTTCCAGAGAGGCGTCGCTCATCTGGGAAGCTATAGTCCTCTTCCAAATCAGCTCATACAGCTTTCTTTCCTGAGCCGTTCCGCTTATGCCCGGATTTTCCAGCTCGGTGGGACGTATGGCTTCGTGAGCTTCCTGCGCTCCCTTCGACTTGGTCTTGTATTGCCGGACATTGGAATATTTTGTTCCATAAAGATTTATAATCGTGTTTTTTGCCGAATCAATGGCAAACGACGAGAGGTTGGTGGAATCTGTCCTCATGTACGTTATCTTTCCCGCTTCGTAGAGACGCTGGGCAATAGACATGGTTTGACCGACGGAAAAGCCGAATTTCCTCGATGCTTCCTGCTGCAGGGTCGAGGTTGTAAACGGAGGCGAAGGCGATTTTTTCGCGGGCTTTTTCTCGATTCCCGAAATCAGGAATCGTGCCGATTTGCAGTGATTAAGAAACTCTTCGGTTTCCTTCAGCGTCTTGAACCTGACATTCAGTTCCGATTTCAGGGAAAACTGATTTTCTCCCGAATCGGGATTAAATATTGCGCCGACTTTATAGAACGATTCGGACTTAAACCCGATTATCTCCCGTTCACGTTCAACTATCAGGCGTACTGCAACGGACTGAACTCTGCCCGCCGACAGCGAGGGTTTCACTTTTTTCCACAGAATGGGCGACACTTCGAATCCTACCAGACGGTCAAGAACTCTGCGGGCTTGCTGTGCGTCAACTATGTTATTGTCAATATCTCTTGGGTTTTTTATGGCATTCTGTATAGCATTTTTCGTTATCTCGTGAAAAACAATCCTGTTGGTCTTGCTTTTATCCAGGTTCAGGGTCTCCTGCAAATGCCAGGCTATAGCCTCCCCTTCCCGGTCCTCGTCGGACGCCAGCCAAACATGCTTTGCTTCCCTGCTGAGTTTTTTGAGTTCTTTTACAACGGCGTGCTTGTCTTCCGAAATCTCGTATTCGGGCGCGTAATTGTTTTCTATATCAACACCTAAACCTTTCTTTACCAAATCCCTTATATGACCGTAGCTTGATTTTACGAGAAATTTATCTCCTAAAAATTTCTCTATCGTTTTCGCTTTCGCCGGAGATTCTACTATTACTAAATTGTCTTGTTGCATTATTCTGGTCTCGAAACTATTAATTTATGTTTATTTACTTTTTATATCCTGAAATCTATAATTTACGGACGCAAATGTAATGAAAAAATATTTAAGCCAAGTACATTTAATTTTGCCGCTTTCCATAACTCCATTATAAACAGGATAATTATGCCCTCAAAAATTATTCTCCAAACATGCCCGAAACCGGTAAAACAGACTGCGAAATTTACAAATAAGCAGAAAGTTTTCAGGCAGAACTGGAAAGCATGCTTGAAAGGAATAGGAGATAAAATAGATGCTTCGCATCTCCGTGTGGATGTATCGTCGATGTGTATGTCGTCCAATGTAGTGGCGACCCTTGCGGTCGCCCTATCCGGATTAAGAACTGCGTTCGCAATGACAGACGAGGATGGTTTGCTTCGATTTATGATGAGGCCTTTTGTTATACTCTGAAAAGCGTCATTTCGCTTATAGTTTAGGCACGAAACGAACACTTACAATTACGCTTTTCGCAAGTAGCACATTAATAGGCTATTTTCTGACTGGGAAGATGTTCGTCATTGTAAATACCCGTTTCGTACCTAAACTAAAAGCGAAATGACGTTTAGGGCATCAGGAGAGTTAAAAACTAAAAGTTGAATAGCGTTAATTAATTGTCCGTAGGACATCAATATCAATAGAAAACCGTTTATTTCCCGTCACAAGCCTTTTAAGGCTTGCACGCGATAGCAAGTGGTGAAATTGTTTACCGCACTCTCATCTGAATT
>JAIRZR010000452.1 GCA_031267155.1 Prevotellaceae bacterium
CCATTCGGCATAATTTTGCACTAATTCAGCATAGTTTTCCAGCTCGCCTGTCAAAAGTTCCTGCAACTTAAGGTCGGATAGCTTGCTTATATGGTTTTGCAATTTGCCAATTAAGGCTAAATCTTCTTTCACCTTATCTTCGCTATCGGCAATATAGCCTTCCGGCATGTGATGAACGGCAAAATACAGGCGATATATTCCCTTTTCTATCAAAAACTGTCTCGCCTGCTCATCTTGCGGATTAATTTCCAATGCTCTGTTCAAATGTTCACAACCGCTGTAAAACTTCCCGTACCAGCGAAAAGGTCTTGAGTCAGCCGTTTCTGTTAAACACCATTTTTCCAGTGTTGGCTTAACAAGTTTTTCACTCAAAGGTTGCGGAAAAGAGATATAATTGTCTGCTTCAAAGAATGGCAAAAGAAAAGTAACAAATTTTATTTTCTCCTCCTCCGTCCAGTTTCCGGTACTTTTCAAAAACGCATTCAAGTGCACAAAAGCCTGCTTTCTTAGCCCTTTATCTCTGTCTGAATAATATCGGGCGAACTCAATCCACTCTTTATTTTCGGCAGCGGCTTTGTCTGCTATCAGTATCTCTCTCATATTCTACAAATTCTACAATTTCTTTTAACGGAAACAATATAAAATATAACCCGGTAAGCGGGATATTTTGAAAATTTACTTTTAATACAATCCTTCATACATTCGGTTTCTTATTATAAATTCTGCCTGACCCATTTATCCTTAAATTCATCAAAAGATTCCTTTTTATCAATAAGCCATTTATCTTTTTTAAAATGCAGCGCATATTTTATTCTGTTTTTAAAACCGGCTGTTTCCTGAACTTCAATAAATACTTTCTTCCCGTCCATTTTACATGATAGAATTTCATTCGTGCCGGGATTATATTCCGGTGGAGTCGAAAAACTTAAACTTGCCTGTCTGCCATATTTCCTGTCTTTAACAGTCAAATACGCTATAAAAATTTCATTCAGTTTTTCTGAAATCATGCCTTTCTGTTTATAAAATTCATGAGGTGTTCTGTCGATTTCCTGACACATGCTGTTCCATTTATACATTGCGTCAATAAATTTTTTTAATACATCCAGTGCTTCCTTACATTCCCTGTCAAAATTTTCAATCATTTTATGCCCCCATCATTATTTTAATTTTATATTTAAATTATTTTCCACTATTGTTTCTATCACATATCTACTGTCCCTTAATACATACGGATCAATTTTCTGCCCGCTTTTTAACTCAAATAATATTTTTTTGAACTGTTCATGTACCTCATAATGTTTTGAGATATAACTGTCATAATATTTTTGTATTGATTTTTCCAGTAATTCCCTGTTCCCGTAACGTTTCAAAAAATCCATGTTTATTCTATAACCCATCTGTTCATTATCAGGATAAAATCCATTCTCAACCACGTCCAAAACCAGACTGTCAATATCATCTGTAAAACGGTTTGTTAACGGTATAAAATAATTATCCAGTTTTTGAATAATATCCTTTACGGAATTTACATAATTTTCCTTGCCGTACAGTTCCCATTCCCTGTAACCGTCTGCCGCGATATAACCAAGATTATGACCAAAATACCATTCGTCAAATTTCCTGTTTAATATGCCGCAATCTATTGTAATACGCGCCCTGTATCCTTTCCCGTTGCGATCACTTCCATAAATATGAATATAGAATTCAAAATCATTTATTTTTTTACTGATTTCCAGTTTACTTCTATAAAATTTATATCCGGTATTTTCCAAATGTCTTACAATATATTCTAAAGCGCCGAGTGTAATTTCCTTTGGCGGAGTATTTCCGTCATATTTATATACAATTTCTCCGTCCGGCGCAGTCTCCGGACTGCACCGCATTAAAAGCAAGTCTTCTTCCCTGCAACTGCCAAATGCTCCGGCTGCCGTGCCGTCCGCCGCTGCGGGAACATTGCCCGCATGTCTTTTATCCGTATTGCGTATCATATTCTTAAAATTTTTACGGGGTAAAGGTAAGCAAAATAATCATTTTTTTCTTTTTGCAGGACTTGGTGTTCCCTGCTTTTAATGTGCCTGGCGTTTATTCACGGAGAACTGTCATGGTTATTTCAGTAATGTTTTCAATGTTGATTTCAACGCGCAATTCTGAATGCTCGTTGACGGCGGACAGTATGCCGCCAGTGACCGTCAGCTCCTTGAGGGGGTTTGTATTCCAAAAAAAAATGCCCCATATCAAGTCGCCGTCACCGTCGATATGAGCGATAAAGCCCATATTGCCCATAGCGCCGTCGCCGCCGATGAATGTCTTCTCCTCATGCTCGACCCTCGCCCATTCGTCCACACCTGTCCACTCGGCTGCATCGTATTTTTCAATGCTGGCTATGGTCGTGTCGCAGCGCGGGCGGCAGAAAAGTTTGCGCTCCCCGGTGCTGGAATTCGTCAGACTGTAACAGTTCAGAATCGTCACATCCCCGTTCGCATACACAATGCAATCAAAACCCGGCAATTCCTGCCTTTCTTTATTCCAGTGTTCCGCGATTATTTGATTGTTCACAGTACCTAAGGCTCCTGCCTTGCAGCTGTCAGACATTCCGGCTGTCTCTGCCGTGCCATCTGCCGCTGCGGGAACACCGCCCGCGTGTCTTTTGTCCGTATTCTCTATCATCGTCTTAAAATTTTTACGAGACAAAGGTAAGCAAAATAATCATCTGCATGATAGCCTGAAGGGCTTTATCATAAGAACAGGTCAACGACTTACGGTTATGAAGATTCTGACTTTCAGTCAGTTGTGGCTTAACCCCCCAACCCCCTAGGGGGTTGGGGGGTTGGGTTGGGTCTGGGGCATGCCCCCTTGTCATCCGTTCCCGATTCCTGATTCGCGAAGCCGGCTGAAAGATGGCTGAAAGATGATCTTTCAGTATTACGCTATG